>DASYPD010000278.1:0-2602 GCA_036007005.1 Gemmatimonadales bacterium | reverse complement strand
GGGCCGCTCGCCGAATGGGCACCGGCGGCCCGCGCCATGTTCGGCAACCTAACAAAGCCAGAGCTCGTTGGCGCGATCCTCGACCACGAAGAGCTAGTAGAGCCGGCGGCGGCGTACCGGCGCAGCTGCTCGAGGAGCTGGCCCTTCGGATCGCCGTGGATCCACGCGGCGGTCCAGGTGTTTCGAAATCGCGGCGACCTGGAGCCGCTGTCTGCGACCGAGCGGGACGCGATCATGGAGGGCGCGGCGCAGGCGCTTGCTCGATGGTGGAAGACTCCCGCTGGCCAGGCCGAGCGGCGCCGGGAGGTGCCAAGGATCAGCGAGCATCCCTGGTTTTGAGCCGAAGCGTCAGCGGGCAGCCGCACAATGCTCGAGAGGACCAACGGCTGTCAGGGAATGTGTCTAGTGAAAGGGGGCAGCATCGGACTTCCCGACACCGCCCCCAATTGCTCAGCTAGATACCGCGCGTCATCGGGTAGTTAAGCGATTCGTCATCGATGATCTCGACTTCGAGGGTCTGGCCGACCTGGAGGTCAGCGAGATCGTGGGGGTCAGCCCACAGTGCGATCATCCCCGCGTCTGTCCCCAGCAAGAAGCTGCCGTGCTGCGGATCGATCGCCAGGACCTTCCCCTCGACTCGGTCAGGAGTTGCAGCGTCATCGTTCACCGGCATGGCGGCGATCCGGTCATTGTCGTGAGTGATCATCCATCTCGTTCCGGGTGGGGCAACCGCCGCAGCCGGTGTTGCAACCGCTCCAAAGAGCGCGAGTGCTATGAGAGCTTTCCGGGTCATTTGATGACCTCCTTCGCCTCATCGCTCGATTCAGAAGCGTCGCAACGCGGATGCCATCGATGCCGACGGCGATATTGACGAATTTGCAGCTCGAAGCGTCACTATCCCTGCGCTCGAACTGCGGAAGTCGGTTGAGCTGTCGCTCGCGAATCCGAGACAAGCCGTAGAGGGCTTGGGGGAGGTCGGGAGGTCGTCCCATCTTCAGATCCCAAGCCGGTCATGTCGCTGCACCATGAAAGGGTCGTGGGTACTGCAACGTGAAAATGTCATCCGCGGTCGGCGCGGGACGGGCGTTTGGCGAGCATGCGGGGCGGATCGTAGCCCTGCATCCAGGGGTGAGTCGCTAGGGGCCGCCGGCCGGTGTGAGTAGGGGCGGTCAAGCGCGGCAGCGTACGGGGGAACCGGGGCAGCCGCGGGAGCGGGCGGGGGGCGCGGTGATCGACGCCGGGCGCGCGACGGGGCTTGAGCACGAACTCGCCGCCCGGCGCCTCCGCGATGGCAAGCTGGACGCTGTCGGCGAGGACGACAAGGCGCCCGTCTAGTAGTTCACGGACCTCGACGCGCCGGCCCGCGTAGGAACGGCGCTGGGGGCCGCGCGGTAACTGCACCCAGCGCGCGCCGAGCCGCACGGTGTTGTCCCGGGCCACGGTGCGCCGATAGCGACAGCTCAGCAGCAGGGCGGCCTGCGGTGGACACGGGCGCCACACCGCGCGGGGCGCCGCCGGCGGCTGGGCAAAGCGCCGGTTGTGATCGGCGATGAAGGCCGGCAGGAACGCGTTCGCCGCCTCGAGGGTGTCGATCCCGCGCAGCCGGAGCTCGCTGACCAGTCGATCCTGCAGCGTGCCCCACAGCCGCTCCACGCGGCCCTTGCCCTGGGGCGAGCGGGCCTGAACAAAGCCGATGCCGAGCTCCTGCAGCATCCGACCAAAGTGCGTCGGCTCCTGGGCCCCGCGCAGCTGCTCGTCCAGCGACCAATGCCGGTCGTTGCGCACGAACACGTTCAAGCCATCGCCGTAGAGCGCCACCGGCACGCCGTGGCTCGTCAGCACCTGGCGCAGCAGCACGGTATAGCCATGCAGATCCTCGTGCGGCCGAAAGGTCAGGGCCAAGATCTGCGAGGTGGCGTCATCGATGGCGCCCAGCAAGGTCAGGTCCGGCCCCCGCGCCTCCAGCCACGCAAACGGACTGCCATCGATCTGCACTAACTCCCCCACCGCCGCCTCGCGCGCCCGGCGCTGCCGGTGAGGGGGTGGCCGCCGGGGCCGCCGGGCCGCCAGGCCGAGCGCTACCCGCACGCGGCGGACGAACTCCCGACTGACGCTCAGCCCCTCGCGCTCCTGCAGCTTCTCGGTCAGGTGGCAGTCATTGAAGCCGAGGTAGGTGGTCTGCAGCAACTGCCCGACCTGCTGGCGCAGCCGCTCCGCCCGCCGCGACGACGGCCGGCCGCGGCCCTGATGCACCAAGCCCCGCAGGCCTTCCGCGCGCAGGCGCTGCTTGAGCCGCTGGAAATGCCGCACGGTGATGCCCAGGGCCTGGGCCCCTTGCCGATTGCTGATCTGTCCGGCCAGCGCGGCCTTCACCAGCCCCGGCCGCGGCGCTTCCTTCCTGCTCATCGTGAAGGTCTCCATGGGGGGACGACCTTTTCACGGAGCAGTTACCCCACGACATTTTCACGTTGCAGCGGCAAGGCCCGACGCCCGTCCTTGACCGGCTTCCACCCGGCCGCCTATCCTTGACGCGGTGCCTCCCGTGCGCAAGCGCCGGCCTCACATCAAGCTGACCTCGCATCCGGGCGGAGCGGCCCACCTG
>DASYPD010000277.1:0-8598 GCA_036007005.1 Gemmatimonadales bacterium | reverse complement strand
CGAGGAGGTCGCCATGACGTTGACCCTGAGCGAGGAAGAGTCCCGCACGCTGCGGGAACTCCTCACCGACTACTTACCTGAGCTGAAGAGGGAAGTGGCGCGCACCGACGCGAAGGAGTTCCGGCATCACCTGCTCAAGCGGCAGGAATTGTGTGAACGGCTGCTGGGCATTCTTGAGCAGCCCACCGCTCCGGTCTGGTGCCGCATTGGCCCCGGTGGATTCGAACCACCATTCGCAGATCCAAAGTCTGCTGTCCTGCCATTGGACGAGGGGCCAGTGGCGTAAAGGTAAGAGGTAAACCCCTAATCCCTAAACCGTGCGCGTCGAGGTCAGCACGCCGTACTTCCGTCCGAGCATGGTCCTCGCCTCATCACGCTCCCGCTCGCCGCGGTACACGGCGAACAGCGTCGAGCCGGAGCCCGTCATCCGGCAAAGCAGTGGCCCCGTGCGGGCGAGCGCCTCGAAGGCGTCCCGGATCGCCGGCAAACGCGCAAAAACGACCGACTCGAAATCGTTGCCGGCCATCCTCGCCACGTCGCTCCAGCTCGAGAGCGCGGCCGCATCGAGCACCAGGGCCCCTCGGCGCACGCTTGAGCTTCGCGCGGCGTCGAGCCAGGAATACGCCTCGGCGGTGCGCACCGCGACGTCCGGCGTGAGCAGCAGGACCGCTGCGCTCGGCAGCGCCGACAGCGCGAGCATCCGCTCCCCGTGTCCCCACGCCAGGGCGAGCCGGGCATCGCCCAGGCAGAACGGAACGTCAGCGCCGAGCTGCGCCGCCAGATGAAAGAGCTCGGCGCGCGGCACCGCGTGGTGAGCCAGTTGATTCACGGCGCGCAGCGCAGCCGCTGCGTCCGCCGATCCGCCTCCCAGCCCGGCACCCACTGGAATCCGCTTGACCAGCGTGAGCTGCACGGCGAACGGCGTGCGCACCGCCTGCAATACCGCCTCGGCGGCGCGGACGGCCAGGTTTTCCTCTGCGGGCCCGGCCAGCTCACCCTCGACCTCGAGCGTGACGCCTTTGCCCTCGGCGCGGCGCGCGGTGAGCGTATCGGCGAGCTCCAGCCGGCAGAAGAGGGTTTCGAGGCTGTGATATCCGTCGGCTTCTCGGGCCAGCACCCGCAGAAACAGGTTGGCCTTGGCGTGCGCCTGCTCGCTGACGACCTCGCTCATCTGCGAGCCGCCGTAGCGTCCCGAACGTGCAACCCGGTTCGGACCAGCGAGTACAGGCCGAGCAGTGTGATAGGAATGAAGGTGGTGATGTGGTAGGTGATGCCGTAGGCCACCGCGACGGCGGTCGAGACGCCGAAGAGCTTTAACGCCGCCGCCACCACCAGCTCGAAAACCCCGAAGTACCCCGGCGTGGAAGGCGCGGCGACTCCGAACGCGAGCAGCGTCTGGACCAGCAGAGCCCCGGCAAAGTCCACCTGGATGCCGAACGCGGCGAAAGCGACGTAGAAGGACGCCCCGTTCGCCAGCCAGACCGCCAGGGACCAGAGCACCGCGAGGGCGAGCCGCGCGGGCCGGCGCAGCACTTCGAACCCCTTGCGCAGGCCCTCGATCAGCTTCACCAGCCGGTCGGCCAGCCGGGGAAACGGCACCAGCGCTCGGAGCAGTCGCTCGGCGGAGAGCGGAAACAGCACCACCAGGAGCGCGGCGGCGAAGATCAGCACGCAGAGGACGCCGGCGCGCAGCGCCAGGGTATCCAGACGGGACCCCGCGATGACGGTTCCCGCCGGGAGGCCGGTGCGGAAGAGTGCGAGGCCGAGCAGCGCCACGAGCGTGAGCAGGTCGAGTGCGCGCTCCACCGCGATGGAGGAGAGGGCCGTCGCCAGCGGCACGCCGCCGAGCCGACTGGCGGCATAGGAGCGGAGCACCTCGCCAAGCCGGAACGGCAGCGTGTTATTCGCCATGAAGCCCATGGCGGTAGCATGCCAGAGGGCGGACCACGGCAGCGGTCCGCCCTCCGGCGCGCGCAGCAGCAGCCGCCAGCGGATGGTGCGGAGCCCGAAAGCGGCGGTCGCAATCAGCACCGCGGCGAGCAGCGGCCAGGGTCGCGCCTCGCGGAGATGCGCGAGGATGTCGGAGAGGGAGGTGCCGTGCAGCACCCAGGACAGCAGCGCCAGCGTGACGAGCACGCCGAGCACAGCGGTGAGCCAGCGCCGGCCGGAGCTCGCCACGCGCGGGTTAGCGCTGCTCGTCAAGCGCGAGCGGAACGAGATCGAGCAGCTCACCGAGCAGCAGCCGGAGCTCCGGTAGCTGGGGCTCGCTGCGCAGCGCCTCAGTCAGCTCCCGGCGGACCAGATCGGCGCGCTCGAGCGCGCGCTTGCCCCGATACATCAGGGAATCGATCGGGACCACCATCGCTTCTTGCTGCAGGCGGAAATAGGTCGAAAAGGATTGCTCGAACGCGGTGTAGACGGGCGCGACGTCGTAGCCTAAGGACTCGATCGGGACGATCTCGACCTCCCGCTCCGGCGCGAGGGATTCGATCGGGACGACGTCGGGCTCCGGCTCCGGCGCGAGGGATTCGATCGGGACGACGTCGAGCTCCGGCTCCGACGCCAGGGATTCGATGGGGACGACCGCCTCGGCAACCCCGGCCTGCCGATCGAGCTCCTCGCAGAGCGGCGCGAGCATCGCGCCGAGCCTGGCAACGGTGCCCGACTCCGCCGCGTCGGCGAGCATCCGGGCCGCGCGCTCGAGCAGATCGACCAGTCGTCCGGGCGCGTCGAGTGCCCGGCCCGCCATCGTCTCCCGGTCGAGTCGGCAGAGCAGGTTGCCGGCGCTGCCGGCCGCCGCCGGACTCAGCCTCAGTCCGCGGAGCGAGAGGACCAGCGAGTAGAGCCGCAGGGCGCGCGCCACGCCAGGGGGTCCGCTGCGCAGCTGCGCACTCGCTTCCTGCAGCCGATCGGCGAGCCCGAGCAGCTCGAGTTTGAGATCCGGAGCCGGCGCCCTCGGTACCAGTGGCGTGCCGAGGCGAACGACGGGCGCCGGATCGGCCCCGGCGAAGAGGCTCGCGATCGGCACCACATCCCGCTCGTCCCCGAATGCCTCGCGAAGCTGACTACTGACCTCCGTGATCTCCCGAGCCTCGGGTTGGGGCAGGCCGAGCGCAGCGATGTCGCGCGCCAGTCGGGCCAGCGCGAGTGAAGCAGCACGGAAAGCCGGGGCAGCTCCGCGGGGCCACGCCCCGCTGCGTCCGCCGAAGGCGAGCGTCACGTCGAGCGCCTCGAGCAATTCCGGGAGCGGAGCGAGGCTGGGAAGCGCGCCCAGTCCACGCAGCGGCTGCAGGCGGTGGCTCACGCTCTCGAGGGCCACTGCGGCGGAGCTATCCGCGGCGTCGAGCGCCGTGGCAGCCTGACCCAGGGTGCCGGCGAGCGCGGCGGTCTCTCGCGCGATGAAGGCACGAACGGCCGCGCTCTGGGTCGGCGCGGTTGCCGCCGGATCGCCGTGGGAACGTCGAGGGAGTCCTCCCAGAAGCGCGCCAAGCTCACTGGCTACGCGCTCGCAACGCGCGATGTCCTGCTCCGACCATTCGCGCAACCTGCGCAGCAGCTGCTGTCCCGCCGCCAGGGCCTCGCGCAGGCATTCCGCGAGCGCCGGAGACCAGCGCGTCGAGCCGTCGCGCACGGCTTTGCTGGCCTGCTCGATCGCGGCGGCAGCCACGGCATAACCCGGCGGCCCCGCCATGAACGCGGCGCCGCGCAAGGCGCGCGCGAAACGGACCAGGCTCTCCGGGTCGGGGGCCGTCTCGCCCCCGACGAGCTGGGTGAGCCGCTCGAGGTACTCGCCCGCCTCGAGGGCGAAGAAATCGCGGCGGGATGCGGGTGCGCTCAAGGCGATGGGCTATGGGTTATGGGCCATCAGCTATCAGCTATCAGCTATCAGCTAATTCTAGCGGCGTCGATCAGGGCCCGCATGGTACTTACGGCCTCGCTCATCCCGCTGAGCACCGCCCGGCTCACGATGCTGTGGCCGATGTTGAGCTCTTCGATTTCGGGAATCGCCGCCACCGGCTGGACGTTGCGGTAGGTCAGTCCGTGGCCCGCGTGCACGGCGAGGCCGGCGGTTTTCGCGTGCTTCGCGGCAGCCTCGAGTTGGCGTAAGGCGGCCGCTCCGTCGCGCCAGTGGTGGGAGTAGTTGCCGGTATGCAGCTCGATCGCGGGTACCCCGAGCGCGGCGGCCAGGTCGATCGTCGCCGGTTCGGGGTCGATGAAGAGCGACACCCGGATGCCCGCCTCGCTGAGCTCGGCGAGCACCTGCGCGAGGCGCGCGTCGTGCCGGGAGAGCTCGAGGCCACCCTCGGTGGTGAGCTCTTCGCGCCGCTCGGGCACCAGCGTCGCCTGATAGGGCCGCAGGCGGCACACTCTCGCCACGACGTCCGGCGCCAGCGCGAGCTCGGCATTCAGCACGGTGCGCACGCTGCGCGAGAGTCCTGCCAGATCGGAGTCCTGAATGTGGCGGCGATCTTCACGGAGATGCGCGGTGATTCCGTCGGCGCCGGCGGCTTCGGCTAGCTGCGCGGCGGCGACCGGGTCGGGCTCGTCGGTGCGCCGGGCCTCCCGGATGGTCGCGACATGATCGACGTTCACGTACAAACGCATGGCGGCTCGTTGCTCCCGGGCTGGGCCTGCGGTTAGTTTCGCTCCGTCGGCGGTTGCCGTACAAGGAGTCTCTCGCGATGCGACAAATCTTGCTGGGGGCCGCGCTTCTGGCGAGCGCCTGTGGTGGCAGCCGAGGCGTTCCACCCGCCGAACCGGTCGCCTCCTCGACCCAGGCCGTCACCGCCTTCATGCAGGCCGCCAGGGACAGCAACCTCACCCGCATGGCGGAGTTGTGGGGCACCTCGCGAGGACCCGCGAGCCAGACTCGTCCTTCCGGGTACGAAAAACGTCTGGCGGTGATGCAAGTCTACCTCCACGGGGACAGCACCCGGATCCTCTCCGACGATCCGGTTCCGGGCGACGAGAATCGGCGGCGGGTGCAGCTGGCGCTCTATCGCGGCAGCTGTATCAAACAGATTCCCGCCACGACCGTCCGGGTCCAGAAGGGCTGGATCGTTCAGGGCGTGGATCTCAGCTTCGCCGGCAATCCGGCGCGTCCCTGTGAGCAATAGGCGGTGACGCAGGCCTACTCGGTGAGCTCCAGCAGGATACCGGACGTCGCCTGGGGATGCAGGAACGCGATCCGGCGCCCGCCGGCGCCTGGACGCGGTGATTCATCGATCAGGCGGTAGCCGTGGCGCCGGCAGGCCGTGAGGGCCGCGTCGAGGTCGGGCACGCGATAGCAGATGTGGTGAATGCCCGGACCGCGGCGCTCGAGAAACTTCGCTATCGGGCTCGCCGGATCGCGCGGCGCCAACAGCTCGATCGCGCTCTCGCCGAACGGCAGCGAGACGATGCTGGCACCGTCGGCACTCTCCGGCGGACCGGGTTCGAAACCGAGCACGTCGCGGTAGAAGGCGAGGGCCGCGCCGAGATCGCTGACCGCTATGCCGATGTGGGCGATACGCGGCTCTTCAGACATGGAGAAGAAGGTAACAGATGCAAGGAACCAACATGAGCGCCAACGGCGCAATCACCCATCTCAGCGATGACAGCTTCGCGGGCGAGGTGGAGCAGGGGAAGGGACTCGTCGTGGTGGATTTCTGGGCGGAGTGGTGCGGGCCCTGCCGCGCGATCGCTCCGATCCTGGAGCAGCTCGCCACCGCCTACGCGGGCAAGCTGCGAGTCACCAAGCTCAATGTGGATGAGCATCCGCGGGTGCCGATGAAGTTCAACGTGCGGTCGATTCCGACCCTGCTGTTCTTCAAAGACGGCAAGCACATCGACACGCTGGTCGGTGCGCTTCCCAAGCCGGCCCTCGAGGCGCGTATTCAGAAGCACCTCGCCGCGTGATGCCGTGCGCGGCGGCACCTTATACGTCGTCGCGACTCCGCTCGGCAATCTTGGCGACCTGAGCGCGCGGGCTACCGAGCTGCTCCGCTCGGTCCCGGTGGTCGCCGCGGAAGACACCCGCCGCACCCGCGCGCTGCTCGCGCATCTCGAGGCGCACCCGCGACTGCTCTCGTATCACGCGAATTCCGGCGCCGGCGCGGCACGCGGCATTCTCGCTCTGCTGCGCCAGGGCCAGGATGTTGCACTCGTCACGGACGCCGGCACGCCCGGGATCAGCGATCCCGGCGCGGCGCTCGTCGCGGAAGTGCGGAGCGCGGGTCACGCGATCGTCCCTCTCGCAGGCCCCTCGGCAGTCAGCGCCGCCCTCTCCGCCGCGGGACTTCCCGCGGATCGCTACCTGTTTCTGGGATTCCTTCCCCGGAAGGGCACCGAGCGCGCGCGGCTGCTGGAGCGCGTCGCCGAAGCGGAGTGGACCAGCGTGCTGTTCGAGGCGCCGGGCAGGGTGGGCACCCTGCTGGCGGAGCTGCTCGAGGCGTGTGGCTCCGACCGGCGCGCCGTGGTGGCGCGCGAGCTGACCAAGCTCCACGAGGAGTTCCGCGCCGGCACGCTGGCGGAGCTGGCCGAGGCCTTCGGGAGCGAGACGATTGCGCGCGGCGAGTGTACCATCGTAGTTGCGGGGGCCGAGCCGCGCGCGGAGCGCGGTGAGCCTGAGCGAGCCCGCGCAGCGGTGCTGCGGCTCCTGGCGGTCGGGCTCTCCGCTCGAGAAACCGCGCGCCTGGTAAGCGAGATGTTCGGGGTCGCAAGAAACGAGGCGTACCAGATGGTGCTGGAGCTGAGCGCGCCGTGAGCGGTCAACTGTGAGCTATCAGCTATCAGCTATCAGCTATCGGCTGAAAGCCATTGGCTATTGGCTATTGGCTATCGGTCTAGGGTTCCCGGCCCGTGCGGCGCACACTCAGACGCCCCTCACGATCGGGCGGCTGCACTATGATGGTGGCGGCGACTGGTACGCCAATCCCTCCAGCCTGCCCAACCTCCTGCAGGCGATCGCCACGCGCACCCGGCTGCCCGTGACTGCGCGGGAGAAGACCGTCAGCTTGAGTGACGCGGATCTCTGGCAGATTCCCTACCTCTATATGACCGGGCACGGCAACGTGCACTGGAGCGAGGCGGAGCTGGCGACGCTGCGGCGTTACTTGCAGCAGGGCGGGTTTCTGCACGCGGACGACTGCTACGGCATGGATGAATCCATCCGCCGCGAGCTGGCCCGGCTGTTTCCCGACCGGCCCCTCGTCGAGGTCCCGCTCGACCACCCGATCTATCACCTCATCTACCGGTTTCCCCAGGGCATTCCCAAGATCCACGAGCACGATGGGAAGCCCGCCCAGGGATTCGGCATCTTCCTGGAGGGTCGTCTGGTCGTGTACTACAGCTACCAGAGCGATCTCGGCGACGGCTGGGAAGACTTCGAGGTGCACCGCGACCCGCCCGAGAAGCACGAGGCCGCATTGCGCATGGGGGTCAACCTCTTCGTGTATGCCGTGGGGGCCGGCGGTCAATGAAGGGCAGCCGGACGGCCCGGGCGCTCCACGAGGCCGCCGGCCCGCTGCGACGGCGGCTGGGATGGGTCGGCGGGTTAGGCGCGCTGAGCGTGCTCCTGCTCGTCCTCGCCCTCGCGGCCTGGGGCGCGCGGGCCGGCGTGCTCCGCTCGCCCCTCTGGGTGCCGCTCGCCTGGCTGCTGGGGCTCGCTGCGGCGATGCTGGCGGGGGGCCTCGCGCTGCGGGCACGCCACGCGCTCGGGAGTGGGGGACTGGCGATCCGGCTGGAGCGGGAGGCGGGTTGGCGCCGCGGTGCGCTGGCCGGGCTGCTCGAGCCGGTGGCGTCTGGCACCAGTGAGCGCTTGCGGACCGCTGCCGATACGCGGGCCGCCGGCCAGGTGAATGACCGCGCCCCGGCGGCGCTGCAGCCGCAGCTGGCGGGCGTGGTGCGCCTGCTTGGGATGACGCTGCTGGCACTCGTGGCGGGCGCGGTGCTGCTCGGCGCGGCGAGCGGGCGCCGCGGGCCGACGGCGCTCCTCTGGCAGCCGCTCCGCGCCATCGCGATGCTGCGGAGTCCGCTGGAGCTCAGCGCGGTGCCTAACCCGGTGAACGCGGGCGACTCCGTGGCGCTGTTGTTTCGTGCGCCCGGACGGCAGCGGGTCACCCTGTGGACGCGGGCCCCCGGAACCAGCTGGGAGCCGCGCGTCGTGACCCTCGATTCGCTGGGCCAGGCGCGCCGGCTGGTCGGACCGCTCGCGCAGGCCCTCTACGCTCATCTCACGGCCGGGCGCCGTAGCTCGGATACCATCGAGGTCACGGTGCGCCGCCCCGCCTTTCTCGCCACCCTCGCCCTGACCATCCGCTATCCGAGCTACCTCCATCTCGAGGACGAGCCTGCCGCGGCGGGAGGGGATACGCTGCTGCTGCCGGCCGGCAGCCGCATCGAAGCGCGGGGCGAGGCGACCGTCCGGCTCGGCGCCGCGCGCTGGGAGTGCTGTGGCCGTCGCGCGTCGTTGCGGGTGAGTGGCTCGCGGTTCGACGGCTTCCTCCTGCCGGCGGTGTCGGGCGCCTATCACCTGGTGCTGCGGACCGCCGAGGGATTGCCGCTCGGCGGGGAGGAAATGCTGCTGCCGGTTCGCCTGCTGCCCGATCTGGCACCCGT
>DASYPD010000276.1:0-5951 GCA_036007005.1 Gemmatimonadales bacterium | reverse complement strand
TGGCGGACTTCGCTCGCGAGGCCAAGAAGATCGGTCTCGCAGCGATCGACCTGCTGCTCAGGGAAACCGATCCCAAGCTGGTGAGCTTCGAGCTGGATCTTTACTGGATCGCCAAGGCGGGCAAGGATCCGCTCAACTACTTCGCCCGGTGGCCGGGCCGCTTCCCGCTGGTGCACGTCAAGGATATGGACGCCACACCGCGCAAGTTCTTCGCCGACCTCGGCAAGGGGACGATCGATTTCCGGCGGATCTTCCGGCGGGCGAAGCAGGGCGGGATTCAGCATTATTTCTACGAGCAGGACGAGACGCCGGGGGATCCGTTCGCGAGCGCCCGGGCGAGCTACGATTATCTGCGTAAGTTGAGGTTTTAGATCGGCTTGCCAGAACGGGGATCCACAGATGGCACAGATGAGGTGAGGACGCATGAATCGCAGAGAAGCTGTGGGCGTGTTGGCCGGAGCAGTGCTGAGTCCGACCGTCCGACCGTCGTCCCGACCGCCCGTCCAGCTGGCGGGCCGACTCAAGCAATCGGTCTCCTACTGGCCCTACTCCAAAATTCCGCTGGCGGACTTCGCTCGCGAGGCCAAGAAGATCGGTCTCGCAGCGATCGACCTGCTGCAGCCGGAGGAATGGCCGGTGGTGCGGGATGCCGGGTTAGCCTGCTCGATGGGCTACCCCACTACGCGGCGCGACTTTCTCAGCAGCGGCTTCAACGATCCCAGCAAGCACGACATGCTGGTGGACGAGCTGGAGCGGACGTTGCCGCTGGCCGTGGCGGCAGGGGTGCCCAACCTCATCGCGATGTTCGGCAATCGGAAAGGGATGAGTGACGCGGAGGGTGCCGAGCACTGCATCGCGGGGCTCAACCGGATCAAGGGCTCGGCGGAGCGGCAGGGCATCACCCTCTGCGTCGAGCTGCTCAACAGCAAGCTGGATCACAAGGACTACATGGGCGATCACACCGCCTTCGGGGTCAAGGTGATGGAAGGCGTCGGCTCGCCGCGCGTCAAGCTGCTCTACGACATCTACCACATGCAGATCATGGAGGGCGATATCATCCGGACGATCCGCGACAATTTCCGCTGGCTGGGACATTTCCATACCGGGGGCGTGCCCGGCCGCCACGAGCTGGACGACACGCAGGAGCTCAACTGGCGCACGGTATGCTCGGCGATCGCGGAGCTGGGCTTTCAGGGCTACCTGGCCCATGAGTTCGTCCCGACGCGGGACCCGCTGAGCTCGCTCCGGGAGGCGGTGCGACTATGCGACGTCTGAGGCAAGCGGCCTTCGCGGCGCTGGCCGTATCCGGCCTCGCGCGGGGGGGCTCCGCGCAGCGCCCGAGCCGTCCCAGCGAGCGGGCGACGGACCCGGCCCTGCTCAACCCGGCGCCCTACGACTCCTCGCTCTACAGCAGTCCTTCGGCGACCTCCGCGCGCTTCAAGGCGCTGCGCTGGCGATTGATCGGCCCGTTCCGGGGCGGCCGCGTGGATGCCGTGGCCGGCGATCCCCGGAGGCCGCTGGTGTTCTACTTCGGCGCGGTGAACGGCGGCGTGTGGAAGACGAGCAACGGCGGGCAGACCTGGCGCAACCTCACCGACGGCAAGAGCGATATCTCCTCGGTCGGAGCGATCGCGGTCGCCGCGTCCGACCCGAACGTGATCTACGTGGGGACCGGGGAATCGCAGCTGCGGGAAGACCTCACCTACGGCACCGGCGTGTACCGCTCGACCGACGGCGGAGAAAGCTGGCAGGCTCTCGGACTCAGTAACACGCAGCAAATCGGTGACGTGGTGGTCGATCCGCGCGATCCGGACCGGGTGTACGTCGCGGCGCTCGGGCATGCCTTCGGCCCCAACGCCGAGCGCGGGGTGTTTCGCAGCACGGACGGGGGAAAGAGCTGGAAGAGAGTCCTCTTCGTCGACGACAGCACCGGCGCCAACGACCTCTCGATCGACCCCTCGAATCCGCGGATCCTGTACGCCTCGCTGTGGAAGTTTCAGCGCACGCCCTGGTCGATGCTCGCGGGCGGCGGGCGCAGCGGGCTGTGGAAGTCCAGCGATGGCGGCGACAGCTGGAAGGAGCTGAGCTTCAACCCGGGGATTCCGGAACGGCCGCTGGGCAAGATCGGTCTCTCTGTCTCCCCGGCGAATCCGCGGCGGATCTATGCGAGCATCGAGGCGCCGGATTCTGCCGGCGGCATTTTCCGCTCCGACGACGCGGGCGCGACGTGGACCCGGACGAGCGCGGATCCCAAATTCCACGTGCGCGCCTGGTACTACTCGGCGATCACCGCCGATCCGAGCGACGAGAACACCGTCTACGTGATGAATCTGCAGGTGTCGCGCTCGGTCGACGGAGGCAGGACATTTGCCACCGTGCGGGTGCCGCACGGCGACACCCACATCATGTGGGTGGACCCCAAGGATTCCCAGCGGCTCATCAACGGGAACGACGGCGGCGCGACCATCTCCTTCGACGGCGGTGCGACGTGGTCGAGCATCTACAATCAGCCCACCGCGCAGTTCTACCACGTCACCACCGACACGCAGTGGCCGTACCGGGTCTACGGCGCGCAGCAGGACAACTCGACGGTCTCGATCGCCTCCCGCTCCGACGACGGCGTCATCGGCGAGCGCGACTATTTCCCGGTGGCCGGCGGCGAGAGCGCCACCATCGCCGTAGATCCCCGCAATCCCAACGTGAGCTACGGCGGCGGCTACACGGGCTTCCTCGGCCGGGTGGACCGCGGCACGCGCCAGGAGCGCGATATCTCCGTGTGGCTGGGCAACTACGACGGCTGGCCCGCGGCGGAGATTCCCTATCGCTTCCAGTGGACCTTTCCGGTGCTGCTCTCGCCGCACGACCCGAGCACGCTCTACGTGACCTCCCAGTACGTGCTGCGCTCGCGCGACGAAGGGGCGAGCTGGGAGAAGATCTCGCCCGACCTCACGGTGCACGATCCGAAGACGCTCGAGCGCACCGGGGGGCCGATCCACGGCGAGATGACGGGCGCCGAGTGGTACGCCACGATTTACGCATTCAACGAATCGCCGCTCACCCGGGGACTCCTGTGGGCCGGGAGCGATGACGGATTGCTCCACGTGTCGCGCGATGCCGGAGCGAGCTGGCAGAACGTAACGCCGCCCGCGTACGGCAGCTTCACCCGCACCGCGGCGATCGAGCCGTCGCATTTCGACCCCGCGGTGGTCTACGTCGCGGCGAACCGCTATCAGCAGGACGACTACCGGCCCTACCTGTGGAAGTCGGCCGACTACGGGAAGAGCTGGACCCGCATCTCGACAGGCATCCCGGCGGGAGCCTACACTCGAACGATCCGGGAAGACCCGTTGCGACGCGGCTTGTTGTACGCCGGCACGGAAACCGGCGTTTACGTGTCCTTCGACGACGGCGCGCGCTGGGAAACGCTGCAGCTCAACTTGCCGCGGGTGAGCGTGCGCGACCTCACGGTGCGCGGCAACGACCTGATCGCCGCCACGCACGGCCGCTCCTTCTGGGTGATCGACGACGTCTCGCTGCTGCGCGCGCTGGGAGATTCGGTGACCGCGCGGGCGGCGTTCCTGTTCCAGCCCGCGCCGGCGGTGCGCTGGTTCTCAGGCGGAGGGCGCAGCCTGACCGCGGGCCAGAACCCGGCGGGCGGCGCTTCCATCGACTATTACCTCAAGACGGCGCCGACGGCGAAGATTTCCCTCCAGTTCCTCGACGCAGCCGGCAACGAAATCCGGAGCTTCAGCAGCGAGCCGGCCGCCGCGGACACGGGGAAGCGCACGGCGGCCGATTCGATCGGCAAGCAGGTCCGCGCGGCGCTCAAGGACAGCGTGGTCTACGAGCCCGCGGACTCCCTCGTCGCGGCGCGCGCCGGCACCAATCGCTTCAACTGGAACCTGCGCTACCCGGGCGCGAAGAGTCTCAAGAACACGCTGGTCGACGAAGGCACCCACGAGGGGCCGATTGCCCCGCCGGGCAGCTACATGGTGCGGCTGATCGTCGCGGGGGATACGCTGGCGCGGCGCTTTGGCGTGGTGGCCGATCCGCGGGTCCGCACCACGGCGGCGGAGCTAGCGCAACAGTTCGACGCCGTGATCCGCACCCGCGACCGGATCAACGACGTGGTGGAGTCGGCAACGCGGATCGAAGAGATCCAGGCGCAGCTCGACCAGCGGATCCGGCAGACCAAGGAGCAGCCCTTCGGCGCGCGCGTGGACTCCGCCGCGACGCCGCTCCGCAAGAAACTCGAGGTGATCCGGGCGGACCTCTACGAGGTGGGGTGTCACGTCGATCAGTGCTCACTCGACCAGCCGATGAAACTGTACAACCAGCTGTTGACGCTCAATTCCCAGCTGCAGACCGGAGACTATCCGCCGACGAAGCAGCACAACGAGATGATCGCCGACTTTTCCGCCAAGCTGGCCGCGCAGCTTCAGCGGCTGCAACAGCTGGAAAGCTCGGAGCTCAGCCGATTCAACACGTTGCTGGGCGAGCTGAACGTGCCAGCGGTGTACGTGCCTCTCCGCAAGGTGCCGCTGAAAACGTAAGTCAGGCGCTACAGGCGGAGCGCGGCGGGGCCGGGACGCGTCGTGAAGAACTGCGCGCTCTCGGCCGGGCCGGGAAAAGCCCCGGCGTAATCTGCTCTCCAGCGCTCGAGGAATCCGGCGGCCCGCGCGCTTTCCAGCATCGCCCAGACGCTGCCGCCGAAGCCCGCGCCGAACGCCGAGGCGGCGAGGGCGCCCAGTTTCCGCGCGCTCCGCTGCAGGTGAAGGGTCTCGGGGACCTGATTGCGCAGCCCGCGCTCGGCACCCGCGTGGGAGCGGTCTACTAACCCGCCGAACGCCGCGAGATCGCCCCCGGCGAGCGCGTCGCCCGCGCGGGGAACCAGCTCTTCGCTCTCGCGGATGAACTGCTCGAGCCGCGCCTCGAGCACCGGGTCGCCGGTGACGAGCGCGCGCAGGCGTTCCCGCGCATCCGCCGAGCTCGCGACGGCGGCGGCGAGGGTGAGGTCGTCGCGCCCGGTGGCGCGGCGCCAGCGGCGCTGGATCTCCCGGACGGCCTCCGCGGCCGCATTATAGGCGAGCCGGGCACCGGCGGTCTTTTCCGCCGGGACGCCGCTCGTGGCGACGACCAGGGAATAACCCGGGGGAAACGCCAGCCGGCGCTCGAAGCGCACCGGATCGAAGCTGAACTGCACCAGCTCCCCCGGGATCGCGCAGAGAATCGCGGTCTGGTCCTGGCTGCCGCCGAGGGTCCCGACGCCCGCCTCGCCGGCAAAGGGACCAAAGGGCCGGCCATTCTCCACGGCGCCGAGGTAGCCCGCAAGCGCGAAGCGATCGGGAATCAGCAAGCGATAGGCGGGGGACTGCTCGAGCGTATTCGCTGCCCCCAGGGCGAAGAACACGCCGATACAGAGCGCGCTCGAGCTGGAGAGCCCGGCGGCCAGCGGCAGGTCGCTCGCGAAGGACAGCTCGACGCCGCGGGTTATCCCGAAGTCGCGCAGCAGCCGGCGGGCGACGGTGGCGGGATACACCGCCCAGCCGCGCTGCTCGGCCGGGCCCGCCAGCGAGAGGACGGCGCGGGCGCCGCTCACCGCGTCAACCACATGCAGCCCGGCATCCGGGCGGGCGCGGGCCACCACGCAGAAGCCGCGCTCCACGGCGCATAAGAGACTCCGTCCGCCGGCGTAGTCGGTGTGCTTGCCGAGCAGCTCGATCCGCCCCGGGACGAACCAGGCCGCGACGGTCGGCCGGTCGGACGGTGGGTCGGTCGGACGGATTTCTGCCCCGAGCGCTGCGGCAGCCCGCTCGAACAACACCTGCTTCCGAGCTGCTTCGGCGGCGCTCAGGCCCGCCGCGACGAGCTGCTGGATCAGAGGAGGACTCAGGGCCGGGCCTCGAGCTGGCTCAACCGCGCCGTCACGGCGGGGATATCCGCGGGAATCG
>DASYPD010000275.1:0-5613 GCA_036007005.1 Gemmatimonadales bacterium | reverse complement strand
GTGCTGCTGCCGACCATCAGGCCGACTCCGCCGGAAACAAAGGGCGCCAGGCGGTGCCAGGTCTTGCTCCCCGTCACATTGAACTGGAAGATCAGCTCGACAATCCCGGCGTGCTGCTTGACCGGACCGGACACCGCCGTCTCGATCGGCTTGGTCGGATCGATGACCAGGCGCTCGAGATCGGCATAACTCGCCGCGAAGGAGAGCGACAGCGTGCCGTTGGAGAGGGCGTCGTAGCGCAGGCCAAGCGTGCTGCCGTGGTGGGGGGCGACGCCGAGCTGGCCGCCGTCACCCTGGAAGCGGCCGCCGATCAGGCTGATGTACTGGCCGAAGCGCAGGGTTCGATAGGGCGAACGCGCCGGATCATGCCCGACCTGGGCTGCCCCGCGCTGCGCCACCGCCGAGGCCAGCAGCAGCAGCAGCAGGGCGACGCGCTTACGATCCATAGAGCGCCTGGCCGGTCATCTCCACGGGTTGCTCCAATCCTAACACGCTCAGTATGGTGGGCGCCACGTCACACAGGGCACCCCTCGCGCGAAGCGGCGGCAGTCCGCCGTTCACCGCCACGAAGGGCACCGGGTTCGAGGTGTGCGCGGTATGCGGGCCGCCGGTCTCGGGATCGATCATGACCTCGCAATTGCCATGGTCCGCCGTGAGGAAGAGCCGAGTTCCGCTCCGCTCGCAGGCGGGCACGATGCGGCCGAGGCAGGAATCCACGGTCTCCACGGCGCGGATCACCGCGGGCAGCACGCCGGTATGCCCGACCATGTCGGGGTTGGCAAAGTTGCAGAGCAGAAAATCGTGCTGCCGGCCGGCCAGCGCGCCGCACAGCGAATCGGTGACGCCTGCCGCGCTCATCTCGGGTGCCAGATCATAGGTGGCCACTTTCGGCGAAGGCACCAGCACGCGCTCCTCACCGGGATAAGGCGGCTCGTGCCCGCCATTGAAGAAATAGGTGACATGGGGATACTTCTCCGTCTCCGCCGTGCGAAACTGGGTGCGCCCCACGTCGGCGAGCACCTCCGCCAGGATCCGCGCCAGGCTGAACGGCGGGAAGGCCTGCGGGAAGGGAAAGGTCCGGTCGTATTGCGTTAGCGTGACGAGTGCGAGCTCCGGCCGGTCGGGGACAGGGAACGCGTCAAAGCCAGGAATCGCCAGGGCGCGGACCAGCTGCCGCATCCGATCGCTGCGGAAATTGAAGCAGAGCACCGCGTCCCCACTGCGGAGCGAGGCCATCGGCTCATCCGCCAGCGTCAGCACGATCGGCTTCACGAATTCGTCGCTTTCGCCCCGCGCGTAGGCCTCGCGCACCGCCTGCACCGGATCACTCGCCGCAGTGCCGGCTCCGCGCACCAGCAGCTCGTAGGCGAGCCGGGTTCGCTCCCAGCGCTTGTCGCGGTCCATCGCGTAGTAGCGCCCCACCAGCGACGCGATCGCGCCACGGGTCCCCGTGATGCGCTGCACGTCGGCGTGCAGCTGCGCCACGAAGCCCGCCGCCGAGCGGGGTGGTGTATCGCGCCCATCGAGGAAGCCGTGAACCGCGATCCGCCGTGCCTCGAGCCGGATCCCCAGCTCGAGGCAGGCGCGCAGGTGGTGATCGATCGCGTGCACTCCCCCGCTACCGACGAGGCCCAGCAAATGGAGCGTTCCGCCGGTTTGGCGCAGCCGCGCGCCGAGCTCGAGAAACGGCGGCAGCCGGAAGAATTCGCCGCTCGCGATGCTCGCCGAGATACGGACGATGTCCTGCGGCACCACGCGCCCGGCGCCCAGATTCAGATGGCCGACTTCGCTGTTGCCCATTTGTCCTTCGGGAAGCCCGACCGAGAGCCCGCTGGCATCGAGCAGCGTGCGGGAAGATGCGTTCCAGAGCGCGTGCCAGACCGGCGTATGACCCAGTTCGATGGCATTGCCGTCGCGGCCTTCCCGATGACCCCATCCGTCCAGCACTACCAGGGCCACCGGGGCAGTGGCGCCGCTCGCTCGGCCGTTTGACATGATTCTCCGCGGCGTCTACAATGCCGGATCGTGACGGTCGTGCCGCAATCTAGTCCTCCCCTCAATCGCCTACCAGCCTCGTGGTGCTCGAGTCTGGTGCTCGTGGGAAATCTTCTCGCGCAGGCAATTCCCGCTCGACTCGAGCAGGATACGCCCTTGCTCAAGGAGCCCGGCGGCATGCGGGTCGGCGTGCTGAGCAAAGGGACGAGCGTGGTGCCTGGACGCGTCTCCGGCAGCTTCACCGAGATCACCCTGCAAGGTTGGCTGCTCACGGCGTCGACCCGCCCCGACGCGCGCGAAGGCTTCGATATCTCAGCGCGGGCAGGAGAGAGCATTCGCGCGGAGCCCAATGGCCCGGTGCTGGGCCGCGTGGTCACCGGTGCGCTGCTTGCTCGCGTGAGGGTGCGCGGTGCCTGGACCGAGGTGCGCCGAACCGGATGGGTCGGCAGCGGCGCGCTCTCGGCCAACCGTTCGGCTGTCCGGCCGTCCGAGCGGACGCTCGATTCGGCGCGCGTGCTGCTCCGCAAAGGCGCCAGCCTGCAGGGAGCCCCGGACGGTAGTGCCCTCGCCATCCTGAGCTCCCCCGCTGACGCTACGATCGCCGAGCGCAACGGCGAGTGGGTCAAAGTGCGGGTGGAGGCCTGGGTCAAGAGCAGCGACGTCGAGGGTGCGCTCGCTGCGGCACCCGCGATCACCGCGGCGATGCTGCGCGAGCACCCCGAGCGTTACGTGGGACAGAGAGTCGACTGGCGGGTTCAGTTCCTGGCCCACCAGAAGGCGGACGAGCTGCGGCCCGAGATGCCCGGCGGCGCGCCTTACCTCCTCGTCCGCGGCCCCTTGCCGGAAACGGGCTTCGTCTACGTGCTGCTTTCCCGTCAACAGGCCGCCGAGCTGCAAGGCCTCAAGGCGCTCCAGGAGCTGGCGCTCACCGTCACCTTACGGGCCGCGCGAACCCGATATCTTGCGACTCCTGTCGTCGAGCTCGTGCGGGTGGCAGGCGGGAGCGGCGAAATGAGGACCCCATGAACGAGCAGCTCAAGCAGCGGATTCTGCGCCGGCTCGAGACGCTGGCCGACGAGCGGGGCTACCAGATTCTCGATTACGTCGAATTCCTCGAGAGCAAGTATGCAGAGCGCGCCGCGCCTACCAATATCCTCGCCAAGATCTCCGAGGGCATCGAAGACACCATGCGGGCCGCGCGGCTTCCGATCAGGGCGATTTCGGGAACCACCGGCCTGGTCGACAGCGCCGGCAAAGTGATGAAAGGCGTCGCTGCCGCGGCGCAGAGCGTCGTGGACGAAGCCCTGCAGGCCGCCGCACCTGCCAAGCAGGTCAAGCCCGCCACTCCCGCCGCGTCGGCCTCCGCGCTCCCCACTCCCAAGGAGCCGCCTGCTTGATTTCACTCTGAGCCAGTCATAATCTTCCGGATGAGTTCACTCCGGCCCGGCGTCGCGCTCACCTTCGACGACGTTCTGCTCGTCCCCCGCCACAGCAGCGTACACCCGCGCGACGTCTCGACGGCGAGCCGTTTGACCCGGGGCATTCCCCTGCAGATTCCCCTCGTCGCGGCCGCGATGGATACCGTCACCGAAGCCGAGATGGCCATCGCGATGGCGCGCGCCGGCGGCATCGGCATCATCCACAAGAACATGGCGGTGGACCGCCAGGCCGCCGAAGTGGACCGCGTCAAGCGCAGCGAGAGCGGCATGATCCTGAATCCGATCACGCTGGGTCCCGGGCGGCCCCTGCGAGAAGCCGCGGCGTTGATGAGGCGGTTCCGGATCTCCGGCGTGCCGATCGTGGATGGCACCGGCAAGCTCATCGGGATCATCACCAACCGTGATCTCCAGTTCGAGCGCGACCTCGACCAGCCGGTCCACCAGGCCATGACGAAGGAGAATCTCGTCACGGCGCCGATCGGCACCACCCTCGAGGAAGCCGAGCGCATTCTGGCCCGCCACCGCATCGAGAAACTTCCGGTGGTGGATCAGGCGGGAGTCCTGAAAGGGCTCATCACCGTCAAGGACATTTTCAAGCGGCGGCAGCATCCCGACGCCAACAAGGACCAGCACGGCCGCCTGCGCGTGGGCGCCGCTGTGGGCGCCGGGGCCGACGCAAAGACTCGCGCCCAGGCCCTGCTCGATGCGGGCGCCGATGTCCTGGTGGTGGATTCGGCCCATGGTCACAGCGCCGGCGTGCTGGCGACCATCGCCGAGCTGCGACAGGCCTTCCCCGACGCCCAGCTCGTCGGCGGCAACGTCGCCACCGAGGAGGGCGCTCGCGAGCTGGCATGCCGCGGGGTGGACGCGGTGAAAGTGGGGATAGGCCCGGGCAGCATCTGCACCACGCGCGTCGTCACCGGGGTGGGGGTGCCGCAGATCACCGCGATCGTCGACGCCGTGCGCGGTGCGGGGGAGCTCCCTATCATCGCCGATGGCGGGATCAAGTACTCGGGTGACGTGGTGAAGGCGCTCGCCGCCGGGGCCGCCTCCGTGATGATGGGTTCCATGCTCGCCGGGACCGAGGAAAGCCCCGGCGAAAGCGTGCTCGCCGAAGGGCGCCGCTACAAGATGATCCGTGGCATGGGCAGCCTTGCCGCGATGCAGGACGGTTCGGCGGATCGCTACTTTCAGGACGGCGAGCTCTCGCCGCAGAAGCTGGTCCCGGAGGGCATCGAGGGCCGGGTGCCTTACAAAGGACCGGTCGCCGACGTACTCTACCAGATGGTGGGCGGCTTGCGGAGCGGCATGGGGTACTGCGGGGTAGCCGACGTGGCATCCCTGCAGCGCGACGTCGAGTTCCTGCGGATCACGACGGCGGGATTGCGCGAATCGCACCCGCATGATGTGACGATCACGAGGGAAGCACCGAACTACAGCGCCTGAGGAATCAGCGAATCAGGGGATCAGGGGATCAGGGGATCAGGGGATCAGCGCCCGATTCCCGATCCCCTGATTCCCCGATCTCCCGCTTCCCAGAAAGGCTACCTGCATGAACCTCTGGGCCACCAAGTCCGTCCAATCCCTGCGCGCCGAGGCCGAGGCCGTCAATGAGCGGTCGCTCAAGCGCAGCCTGGGTCCGCTCAACCTCACCGCGTTAGGCATCGGCGCGATCATTGGCGCCGGCATCTTCGTGCTCACCGGCCAGGCCGCGGCGCAATTCGCCGGCCCCGCGGTGCCCCTCTCGATGGTGCTGGTCGGGATCGCCTGCGCCTTCGCCGGCCTGTGCTACGCCGAGATGGCGAGCGTCGTGCCCGTCGCGGGGAGCGCCTATACCTACTCCTATGCCACGATGGGCGAGCT
This sequence comes from Gemmatimonadales bacterium, assembly GCA_036007005.1. GTDB lineage: Bacteria > Gemmatimonadota > Gemmatimonadetes > Gemmatimonadales > GWC2-71-9 > JABFSM01. The sequence goes on along the minus strand of DASYPD010000275.1, from coordinate 316 downwards.
GGTCGCCTGGATCATCGGCTGGGACCTGGTGCTCGAGTACGCTGCCGGCGCGGCCACCGTCGGGGTCGGCTGGTCGGGCCACCTGGTGGATCTCTTCAAGAATTTCGGCATTGTGCTGCCGGATCGGCTCACCAACGCGCCCACGGCGTGGTGCACCGCGGAGAACGTCAGAAACGCCGTCGCAGGATGCGCGCACGCCGGGCTCAACCTCACCGGGGCCATCGTCAACCTGCCCTCGGTTTTTGTCGTCGCCGTGATGTCGACCATTCTGGTGATCGGCATCAAGGAATCGGCGACGGTCAACAACTTCATCGTG
>DASYPD010000274.1:0-12041 GCA_036007005.1 Gemmatimonadales bacterium | reverse complement strand
AGCAGGGTGTCCCAGGCGCCGCTGCCATCCGGGGCAATCCAGAAGATTCCGTAGTTCGGTCCGCCCATTCTGCGCGAATAGAGTATTCGCTTTCCGTCGGGAGACCAGGTCGGAGCACCGCTGCTGGAATCGAAGGTCAGTCGCGTGGAGGTCTTGCGCGCGATGTCCCAGAGCCAGAGATCGGAAAAGAGTGGAGGTCCCCCATAGCCGAGGGCGAAGGCGATCTGCTTGCCGTCGGGAGAAAAACTCGGCGCTGCATATCGATCGGGTTTGAGGGGAAGCGCCTCCACCCGACCTTTATTGTCCATGATGATCAGGTCGCGGCCTCCGCCGGCGCCACCACTGTAATAGGCGATCGCGCCCGAGCGGGAAACGGCGAGCTTCCCCACGAACGCCGGTCCCGTCCGGACGCTATCGGCGACCGGTTCGGGTGGCCCCGTGAAGCGAACGCGCTTCGGATCGAAGGGGGCGGCAAAGACTGTCCCGTCGGTCTGAGCAAAGACCAAAAAACCTGCGGCCACGTAATGCGGGTGCATTCCGGGCTGGCCCAGCTCGGTGATTTTCCGGTCGGCGAGCGAAAGCGCGGCGAGGAAAGGCTGCTGTTCACGCACCAGCGTGAAGACTATGGTCCGACCGCCGGGGAGCAGCTCCGGCCAACGAAAGCTCTCCCGCGAACTGGAATCGGGTGCAGCGAGCAACTCGAAGGTCCCTCCCGAGGCTGCAACTCGGAACAGCCGGGACCGGCTCGAGAAGACGAGCCGATCATCGTCTCCCCAGGACGCTCCCTGCAAATTCACCAGTTCTGCAATCGTCGTAACCGCTCCCCCTGAGATCGAAACCTTGCGGAGCTTGCTATCCTGCAGGAATCCCAACCATTCGCCGTTCGGAGAGAAGAAGGGCGCGATGGCGTCCTCGCTGCCGGCTACCGGCGTGGGCTCCGGGCGATCGAGCGACCGGAGGTAGATCCGGCTGGTCCGCCCTGAATCCGTCGCGAGAAACGCCAGCCGCGCGCCGTCGGGCGAGAACGCGAGCGGAGAGCCGGCGCCGTCCCGCGACCGGACCGCATCGCTGAAGGTCAGCATGGTGCGGACGACGGGGTGAGCAATCGGTGCTGGCCGGAGGATCCTGCCTCCCAGCCAGAATGCCACCCCACTCCCCGCGAGGCAGAGGAGCCAGGGCAGAACGGTAGAGCGGCGGTGCGGCGCTACGGCAGCAGGGATCGGACCGGTGGTGACGAAGGTGAAGCTCGGGTCCACCAGCGCACTCGCGAAGGCGGCCGCGCTCGCGAAGCGATCAGCCGGCAGCTTGGCCAGCGCCTTCTGAATCGCCGCGGCGAGATGGGCGGGTGCGGTCTCCCGAGCCGCGGTAACGGGGGGTGCTTTTTCCGTGATCACCTTGGCCACGATGGCCTGTGCGGTCGGACCAGTAAAGGGCGGCTCACCGACCAGCATCTCATACAGCACGCAGCCGAGGGCGTAGACGTCGCTCCGGGCATCCACGGTGCGATCGCCCATCGCCTGCTCGGGACTCATGTAGTGCGGCGTCCCGAGCGACATGCCGGTTTCGGTCATCCGGGTGCCACTCGCACTGGAGACCGCCAGCGCAATTCCGAAATCGGCGATCAGCGCCTGGTGATCGTGAATCAGGATGTTTTCGGGCTTGATATCGCGGTGGATGACGCCGTGCCGGTGCGCATAGTCGAGCGCGCTGGCCACCTGGCGCGTCAGCTCCACGGCTTCCCCGATGCCGAGCTGATGCTCGCGCTCGAGCCGACTGCGGAGTGATTCGCCCTCGACGTAGGGCATCACGTAGAACAGGAAGGAATCGGCCTCACCGGAGTCGTGCAGCGGCAGGATATGGGGATGCTGCAGATGCGCGGTGACCTCGATCTCCTTGAGGAACCGCTCTGCGCCGATGACCGCGGCCAGCTCAGGCCGCAGCACCTTGAGCGCCACTTTCCGGTGGTGGCGCACGTCCTCGGCCAGGTAGACGGTGGCCATGCCACCCTGGCCGAGCTCGCGATCGATCTGGTACCGATCGCCAAGGGCAATCGCCAGGCGTCCGGGAATCGCAGTCACGTCGCGCTCCGCAGTGGATCCGGAGCGAGCGGCCGTTAGTAATGCCGGGAGCCCGCTCCTTATGGCGGAGGACGCGCTACTTCATTTCATGCGCACGGCGCTCACTGCCCCAGAGTCGTTACCACCTGTTGGCCCAACGTCTGCAATCCCGGGCGGTCAGTCGCTGCCACCTTACGCGAGGCCTCGGTCACCGCGCTGTTGACCAGGGCGATCGCGGAGGTGATCTGGGTGGTGGTCTGCGGGCGGTCGCCGGCCTGGAGCCGGTCGAGCAGATGGCGCAGCCCGAAGCTCGTCACCGAGGTGGTCCAGCTATTGGGCGCGAAGCGGACTGCGTTGACGAGGTCGTCATAGGGAGTGGTGCTGTTTCTGGGTCGGGCGATCTGGCTGCGCAGCGCGATGAAGGTCGCGTGCCGGACCAGGCCAAGCTGACGGAAGCCGCCGCCGGTGTACACGCTGGCGTGCTGCGAGGGATCGAAGCTCCAGCCGAGGAACATCCAGGCCACCCAGTTTTCGTTCGGGTTCGCGATCGGGATGCTCCGGTCCGCGCGCGATCTTCGCGCCGCATTCCCGACGTCCCACCAGACGTCATGCACTTGGCCGCCGAGGTTGAGATCCATCCCGTTGCGCAGCAGATGGAGTGCGACGAGGCTGGACGTCCAGCGGCGCACCTCGAAACACTGCTTGAAGTTGACCCGCAGGGTGTCGTCGAGGAGACAGGGCGCCCCGGGATTGCTGGTCGAACGGTCGGCGCTGCGGAGCGCGTTCACGGCGCGGAGCAGGTTCTCGCGGGTCGGGGCGGCGCGATAACCCGCAATCGCCCCCGCGACCAGGCCGCCGGAAAAATCGAGCATGGCCGGTGGGAGCGGCTCATCGGGCATCCAGTCGAGGTTGCTCGACTCGTCGGACCAGACCGGCAGGCGGGCCGCGATCTGCACGGTGCGCGGATCGATGGCGGCGAGGTCGGCGGTGGTGAAGCCGGCAGGCCACTCATCCTGGCCGAAGAGGGTCAGGGCAAACTGCACATCGTCGCTCAGCGGAGCGCCCCTGGCCTGAAAGAGGCGCAGCTTCTCGGGCTCATGCGGCGCCGCGACACTGCGAATGTAGGCGACGATGTTGCGGGCGGTGGCGGTGTCCACGTGGGCGACCGCACGCCGAATGATGGTGGTGTCGGTGAAGCCGAACATGGCGAGGTCGAAGCCATCCCGCGAGGCGTGACAGGTCGCGCAGTTCTGTTCGAAGGCGATGCGACCGAGCAGCGGGTCCGCTTTGGGCAGGACGGCTTGGGTGGGACCGTCCGGCGATTCGGAACAGGCAGCGAACGCGACGACGGCGAGCGGGAGCAGAGCAAAACGTTGCATGGCGGTTCCCTCGGTGACGACATCCTACAATGGGAAACCTTTCGCGTTCGCGCCAGCCCCGGGGCTCGGGTGCGCTTGCGAGAAGTTGCAGTACGCCCAGGAAAGGAGGCTCGGTAGCGGGTTTTTGTCCCCCTCCGTAACTTCCCAGCAATGGCCACTCCGACTCGCACGACGCGTTACGGGACCTCCCAGGTCCCCCGACCCGGTGCGCCTTCCCAGCCTGCGGCGGAGCTGCCGCGGAACCCGGGCATGCCGCTGGACCTGGGGTGGGTGCGTGATGTGCGCATCAACCGGAGCGCGGTGGAACGCCGAGCGGCGACCATTCCGACTCGGCGCTCGATCAAAACGGCGTGGCAGGCGGGCTGGCTGCTCCGCGCGATCACGCTGATGGATCTCACCACGCTGCAAGGCGACGACACGCCGGGCCGCGTGTTACGGCTCTGCGCCAAAGCGCGCCATCCGGTGCGGAAGGATCTGCTGGATGATCTAGGAGTCGGGGACCTGGGGATCAAGGTCGCCGCGGTCTGCGTCTATCACGCTTTCGTCGAGCTGGCGGTCTCGGCGCTCGAGGGCAGCGGGATTCCGGTGGCCGCCGTGTCCACCGGATTCCCGGCGGGTTTATCGCCTTTGCCGCAGCGGATTGGCGAGATCGAGGCCTCGGTCGAGGCGGGCGCCCGGGAGATCGACATCGTCATAACCCGCTCCCACGTGCTGACCGCGAACTGGGGCGCGCTCTACGACGAGGTGAAGGCATTCCGCGCGGCGGCCGGGCCGGCCCATCTCAAGGCGATTCTCGCGACGGGCGAGCTGGGCACCCTCAAGGAGGTAGCCCGGGCCAGCCTGGTCGCGATGATGGCGGGCGCCGATTTCATCAAGACGTCGACGGGGAAAGAAAGCGTCAACGCGACGCTGCCGTTCGGCCTCGTCATGGCGCGGCAGCTGCGGGAATACCGGGAGCGCACCGGACACCTGGTGGGACTCAAGCCCGCGGGGGGAATCCGCGCCGCCAAGCAGGCGCTCGACTGGCTCGCGATGATCAAGGAGGAGCTCGGGGATCGCTGGCTCAAGCCGGATCTCTTCCGCTTCGGTGCCAGCAGCCTGCTGACCGACATCGAACGGCAGCTGGAGCATCACGCCACGGGCCGGTACAGTGCCGCGCACCGACATCCTATGACTTGATCGGTGAGCGGTAAGCGGTGAGCGGGACAGGCAGTTCCCGCTTACCGCTCACTGCTCACCGCTCACCGACCTATGACTTCCATCCGCGAAGCTTTCGAGACTATGCAGTGGGGTCCCGCGCCCGAGTCGCCGGCCCAGGCCGAAGCCTGGTTGGAACAGCACGGCCGCGCCTTCGGGCACTACATCAATGGCGGCTGGGTTGCGCCGAGCAGCGGCGAGCGGTTGGCCACGATGAATCCGGCCACCGGGAAAGAGCTGGCGCAGGTCGCGCAGGGCTCGCCGGCGGACGTGGCTGCGGCGGTGGCCGCGGCGCGCGCGGCCCAGCCGGGCTGGTGGGCGCTGGGCGGCCACGGGCGGGCCCGCTGGCTCTATGCGCTTGCCCGGCAGGTGCAGCGCAACGCGCGGATGTTCGCCGTGATCGAAACCCTCGATAACGGCAAGCCGATCCGGGAAGCGCGCGACATCGACATTCCGCTGGTGGCCCGGCACTTCTATCACCACGCCGGCTGGGCGCAGCTGATGGAGTCGGAGCTCGCGGGTTATGGCCCGGTGGGCGTGATCGGGCAGATCATCCCCTGGAATTTCCCGTTGCTGATGCTGGCCTGGAAGATTGCGCCGGCGCTGGCGATGGGAAACACCGTCGTGCTCAAGCCCGCCGAATTCACCCCGCTCACGGCCCTCTTCTTCGCCGAGTGCTGCGCCGCGATTGGGCTGCCGAGCGGTGTCGTCAACATCCTCACGGGCGACGGGAAGACCGGGGCGGCGCTGGTGGATCATCCGGACGTCGACAAGATTGCCTTCACGGGCTCGACGGAAGTGGGCCGCCTCATCCGCACCGCGACGGCGGGGAGCGGCAAGAAACTCTCGCTCGAGCTGGGCGGCAAGTCGCCGTTCATCGTGTTCGAGGACGCCGACCTCGACAGCGTGGTCGAGGGCGTGGTGGACGCGATCTGGTTCAACCAGGGGCAAGTCTGCTGCGCGGGCTCGCGTATCCTGGTGCAGGAGAGCGTGGCCCACCGGCTGGTCGAGAAGCTGCGCGCGCGGATGGAGACCCTGCGGGTCGGCAGCCCGCTCGACAAGGCGGTGGATATCGGCGCGATTGTGGCGCCGGTGCAGCTGGCCCGGATCGAGGAGCTGGTCCAGCAGGGCATCGACGAAGGCGCCACCTGCTGGCAGCCGAGCTGGAGCTGTCCTCAGGACGGGCTCTTCTATCCGCCGACGCTCTTCACCGATGTCACGCCCGCGGCGACGATCGCGCAGGTCGAGATCTTCGGGCCGGTGGTGGTGCTGATGAGCTTCCGCACCCCGGCCGAGTCGGTAGAGATCGCCAATAACACGCGCTACGGGCTCGCGGCGAGCGTGTGGAGCGAGAATCTCAATACCGCGCTCGACATCGCCCCCCAGCTCAAGGCGGGGACGGTGTGGGTCAACTGCACCAACCTGTTCGACGCGGCGAGCGGCTTCGGCGGGTACCGGGAGTCGGGGTTCGGAAGGGAAGGGGGGAAAGAAGGGTTGTGGGAGTACGTGAAGTCGGTAAGTCGGTATGTCGGTAAGTCGGTAATGGAAGGTTCGTCGCCAACCGCGCCGACGCCCTCGCGGCCTTCTCCTACCGACCTACCGACCTACCGACCTACCGACCTACCACCCATCGACCGAACTCCAAAGCTGTACATCGGCGGCAAGCAGGTCCGCCCCGACGCGACGTACACGCTGCCGATCCGGGACGCGGCCGGGGCGTCCGTTGCCGAGGTCCCGCGCGGAAACCGCAAGGACATCCGCAACGCGGTGGAGGCCGCGCACCAGGCCGAGGCGGGCTGGAGCAAGGCAACGGCGCACACCCGCGCCCAGGTGCTCTACTATTTCGCGGAAAACCTTGCTGTCAGGGAAGCGGAGTTCACTGTCCGTCTGTCCTCACTGTCCGCCGGTCCGTCAGGTGGGGCGGAGGCGGAGGTGCGAAGCGCCATCGAGCGTTCCTTCTACTACGCCGCCTGGGCGGATAAATACGACGGCCGCGTGCACCACACGCCGTTCCGCAACGTGACGCTCGCCATGAATGAGCCGATTGGCGTGTTAGGCCTCGTGCCACCCGATGCCGAGCCCCTGCTGGGTTTTCTGTCGCTGGTCCTGCCGGCGATCGCGCTGGGGAACTGCGTCGTGGCGGTGCCGAGCGAGGCTGCGCCGCTGCTCGCCACGGACCTCTATCAGGTGTTCGACACCTCCGACGTTCCGGGTGGCGTCATCAACATCGTCACCGGGCTCCGGAAGGAGCTCGTCCCGGTTCTCGCCGCCCACGACGACGTGGACGGGATCTGGCTCTTCGGCTCCAGGGAGGAGGCACGCGAGACGGAGAAGCTCTCGGCCGGCAACATGAAGCGCACCTGGGCAGAATGGGAGCGGCGCGACTGGCGCGATGGCCGCGAGGGGCAAGGGGAAGAGTTCCTGCGCCAGGCCACGCAGGTCAAGAATATCTGGGTACCCTATGGAGCGTAGGTCCTTCCGACCTATTTCACCCCATCCACGATTTTCGCGAGGATCTTTTTCGCCAGGTCCTTGTCCCAGGTGACGGCGGTCTTCTTCACCACCACCTCGACGTGCGTTCCGGTGCCTTCGCTGCGAAGCTCGATCTCGACTTCGCGATCGGAGGTCTTGCCCTCGAGCGTGCTCTTCGCCACACTCCCATCCTGCTCGTTGCTGCTCTTGGTTTCGGAAAAGCCGAAAGACTGAATCGCCGCGCGGGAGGCGTCGAGCGTCTTGGCGACCGGCGCCGGGACGACTGACTCGGCGCCCCGGTCGGTCACGTAGACCGCGCCACCCGCGCCCGCGCCGGCCGCCGCGAGCACACAGCCGCTCGCGAGCAGCGCAACGGCGGCGAGCGAGCTCGTGATCATCCACCCTCGGAACGTGTGCATATCCCCCCCCCGCGAAATCTGTGGTGCTCTAAGCCGGGACGCCCGACCGGCAACCGGCTGACACAGTCGCGGGGGCCTAGGCGCGCTCCAGCAGAACGATCCCGGAGAACCGCTTGAACTCGTCGCGGCGCTTCTTGGGAAAGAAGCGGCCGATGAATTTCCAGAAGCCGGCCATCGGCATGGTGCGCTTGAGCCGGATGGATTCCTCGAACATCGCGCGGTACTCGAGCTCCCGCCATCCGAACGGGGTGAAGAACGCGGTGTTCTCCGCGGGGGCGAACTGCATCGGCGCATTCCCGGCCCTGAGCGCCGGCGCCCAGCTCCGCTCCAGCATCTTGAGCAGCGCGGGACTCCCCAGGTCCAGGAGCCAGAACCGGAAGCTCGCTGGGGCCACGAGGTCCTGGGCGAGCTCTGCCACCGCGGCGGGCGTGAGGTACACCAGCAGGCCCTCGGTGATCACCAGGACCCTCCGCTCCGACGCGGCGATCTGCGCAAAGAGCGCGCGGCGCGCCGCCCGATCCGCGAGATCGAGTCCAATGGCTTCGTAGGAGCAGGCGGTACGCTCGCCCCGCAACTGCGCCAGCTTGTATTCGATCACGTCGGGATGATCGACGTCCACCCACCTGAGCGAGGGGGGCAGCGCCAGCCGCCAGGGCCGGGCATCGAGCCCCGCGGCGAGGTTGAGAACCGCAGTCACGCCGTCCTGTTGAATAACCCGCAGAATGATCTCGTCCATCACGGCGGTGCGGACGATCATCGGCCAGGCCATCTGGCGGCCCTTCGGCAGACCGCGGACGATGGCCTCGCCGCGCTCGCCGGCCAGCCGGCGGGCGTAGGGATCCCGGAAGATCGCGTCGGGGCGCTCCGACTCCATGGCGCGATAGACCGCAACCCAGCGCGCGGTGTCGGAGACATGCGAGATCAGGGGAGCCTCACTCATGGCGATACTTCTCGAACCAGGCGAGGATGTAGGCCACCTTCGCGATCAGGTTGCTCGGCTTCTCCCAGATCTCGTGGGAGGCATCCGGGATGCGCATCATGGCGGTGGGGACATGCCGCAGGCGCAACGCTCCGTAGAACTGCTCCGCCTCACTGCTCGGCGTCCGCCAATCGACTTCTCCCGTCACCAGCATCGTCGGCGTCGTCACGCTGCCGACATAGCTGAGCGGCGACCTGCGGGCGTATTGCTCGAAATTCTGCTTGTCCCACGGCACCCCGGGGAACCAGTAGCGCGAAAAGAAGGGCAAGCCGTCGGCAGTCAGCACGAAGCTGGACCAGTTGATCACCGGCTTGGCGACGACCGCGGCGCGGAAGCGGTTGGTGTGGCCGACGATCCACGCGGTGAGCACCCCGCCGCCGCTGCCGCCGGTCACGAAGAGATTGTCGGCCGAGACATACCCCCGGGCGATCACGCTGTCGACGCCGGTCATGAGATCGTCGTAATCGTGATTGGGGTAATCGTGGTGAATCAAGTTGCCGAATTCCTCGCCGTAGCCCGTGCTGCCGCGGGGGTTGGTGTAGAGCACGACATAACCCGCAGCGGCGTAGAGCTGGATGTCCGCGGCGAACCGCGGGCCATAGTTGGCGAAGGGCCCCCCGTGGATCTCCAGGAGCAAGGGGTACCGGCGTGCCGGGTCGAAGCCGGGAGGCTTGACGATCCAGCCCTGGACCCGGCGCTGGTCGAAGCCGGAGCGATACCAGATCTCCTCGACCGCGCCCAGCGGCTTGGCGGCAAAGAGGTCGTCATTGAGCCGGGTCAGGCGCTGCGCGGGCTGGCCCGCCCGCGCCACCGCCACGTCAGCGGGATGCTCGGGCCCCGCCAGCGTGAAGGCGATGCTCCCGTCCGCGGCGAGCGAATAGGAGCTGCCGCCATAGGGCCGATCGATCGATAACCCGCCGAGGCTCGCGACCACGGGCTTGAGCGTCCCGCCGAGCGTGAGATAGCCGACTCGGGTGTCGCCGCTGTCGTCGTACTGGAAGAAGAGGCCCTGCCCGTCCCGGCTCCAGAGCGGATCCACCACGTCGCGATCCAGGGTGCCGGCGAGCATCCGGCTCCCGCTCCCGTCGCGATTCATGACGTAGAGGTGGGTGACCTGGTATCCCTGGTCGCGATCGTCGAAGCCGGTATAGGCGATCAGCTTGCCATCGGGAGAGATTTGCGGACTGCTGTCAGGTCCCTTGCGGTGCGTCAGGGCCCGGATCGCCCCGCCCGGGAGCGTCACCTCATAGATCTCGCTCTCGTTCGGATCGTACTCGCCGCCCTCCACGCGGTTCGCTGAGAACAGCAGGGCGCGGCCATCGGGCGCCCAACGCGGGGTGCCATCATCAAAGGGACCGTCGGTCAGCCGACGGGGGGTTCCGCCCAGCGCCGGGAGCAGGAAGATGTGCCGGTGGCCTTTGCGCAGGTACCCGGCGCCGTCGGCGCGGTAGTTGAGCTCGTCGATGAACTTGATGGGCGGACCCCAGTCCGCGCCGGGCGGGGGAGCGGGAAGCTCCGCGAACGGCTTGGGCTGCTCGGGCACGAACATCGTGAAGGCGACCCAGTTTCCGTCGGGCGACCACGCTAGCCCGCCGGGCGACTCGGCCAGCTTGGTGAGATTGGTTTCCTGGCCGGTGTCCATCCAGCGCACGAAGAGCTCGCTATGCCCTTCGACACTCGAGACGTAGAGCAGCCGTCCGCCGTCCGGCGACCAGCGCGGCGTTCCCGCTTCCCGCCCGGGCGCGAGGAGCGGGCGCAGCTCGGAGCCATCGGAGTTCACGACCCAGAGAGCGGAACGCTGCCCGTCCTTCATGATGTCGAAGCCGCTGCGCGCGAATACGACTCGCCTGCCATCGGGTGAAATCTGCGGGTCGGCCGCCCACTCGAGCTCGAAGACGTCACGCAGGGTGAAGCGGTCAGCCGGGGGCTGAGCGGTCTGGGCGCGCGCGGGCGCCACCGCGACGCAGGTCGCCGTGCCACAGAGGAAAATCCGTCCCAGAATCATCGAAGGGTTCCTTGGCTCAGTGTCCTGCGGGTGGCTTGAGTCCCCGCTCAAGTAGCAGGGGCTCGACGCTGGGATCGCGGCCGCGGAAGGCGCGGTAGAGTTTGGCCGCTTCTTCGGTGCCGCCGCGGGAGAGAATCATGTCGCGAAAGCGCTTCCCGTTGGTGCGGATCATGCCCCCATGCTCGACAAACCAGTAATAGGCGTCGTGGTCGAGCACTTCACTCCAGAGGTAGGCGTAGTAACCCGCGGAGTAGCCACCGCCCCAGATGTGGGCGAAGTAGGGCGTGCGGTAGCGCGGCGGAACTTCCGGGAGATCGATCCGGAACTTCGCTAGCGCGGTCGTTTCGAAACTATCGACCGGCTGCTTCGGCGCGGTCGCGGGAAGCGTGTGCCACTCCATGTCCAGCAGCGCCGCGGCGAGGTATTCGGTCGTCGCGTAGCCCTGATCGAAGGTCCGGGATTGCTTGATCTTCTCGACCAGGGCCGCAGGCATCACCTCCCCGGTCTTGTAGTGCTTGGCGTAGTTCGCGAATACGCTCGGCTCCAGCGCCCAGTGCTCGTTGAACTGGGACGGAAACTCCACGAAGTCGCGCGGGACGTTGGTGCCGGCGAGCGTGGGATAACGCACCTTCGAGAACATCGCATGCAGCGCATGCCCGAATTCGTGGAACATGGTCTTGACGTCGTCGAAGCTCAGCAAGGCGGGCTGTCCCGCCGCCGGCTTGGTGAAATTCGCGACGTTGAACGACACCGGTTGGGTGCCGAGCAAGTCCGTCTGGTCGACAAAGGTGTCCTCCCAGGCTCCGCCGCTCTTGCTGGGCCGCGCGAAATAGTCGGCATACCAGAGCGCGAGCGACTTTCCGTCGGTGTCGAACACCTCGAACACCCGCACGTCGGGGTGGTAAACCGGAATGTCTTTTCGCTCCTTGAACGTCAGTCCATAGAGCTGCCCCGCGGCGAAGAACACGCCGTCGTGCAGGACCCGATCGAGCTCGAAATACGGTTTCACCATCGACTCGTCGAGCTCGTACTGCGCCTTGCGCACCTGCTCGGCGTAGAACTGCCAGTCCCAGGCGGCCAGCGTGAACCCGCCATTCTGCTGCTCGATGATCGCCTGCATCTTCGCGATCTCGCCCCGCGCCTTCGCCGTGGCGGCAGGAACCATGTTGGTCATCAGCGTCAGGGCGTGCTCCGGGGTCTTGGCCATTTGATCGTCGAGGCTGTAGGCCGCATAGCTCGGGAACCCCAGCAGCTCCGCCTTCTGGGCCCGGAGCTCGGCGAGGCGTTGGATGATGCCGCGGGTATCGTTACTGTCGCCGCGGCTGGCCCGGGTCATCGAGGCCGTGAGCAGCCGCTCGCGCAGCGCCCGATTCTTGAGCGAGGCGAGCAACGGCTGCTGAGTCGTGTTCCGGAGCACCAGCACCCACTTGCCCTCGAGCTTCTTCGCCTTGGCCGCTTCCGCCGCCGCGGCGAAATCTCCATCGCTCAAGCCATCGAGATCCGCCCGGCTATCGACCACCACTCCGCCGGCAT
>DASYPD010000273.1:0-8813 GCA_036007005.1 Gemmatimonadales bacterium | reverse complement strand
CGTTTTTCATCGCGGTGCGGCGCGCTCCCTGCTCGCCGGCGGCGGTCTCGACTAACCCGCGATACACCATGTTGCGTACGTAGAGCGGCAGCAATTGCTCCAGGATGGCCCCGGGATCTGGTGCGAAAATGTAGTAGGGCGCCCGGGTCCGGCCGGCCGGGGCGGGAACCGGAAGAACGCGCGTGGTGACGGGCGGCGTGCTGAGCGGGGTCACGAACTTGGCATGCACCAGATCGACGCTCGCCAGCTCGCCCCGCTCGTAGCTCAGCATCAGCGGGTCGACCAGGCTCGCGGCGTGCTCGGCGGTCGGCTTATCGCCGATGTCCTGCCGGTCCGCGGCGAGCGGCCGTTTGAGGTACTTGAAATACCCCGCGCCCTTCTTGCCCACCGCGTAGAGATCCACGCTAAGACCCGCGGCCTCGAGTTGCTCGATCTGGCGCCGCGCTTCCTTAATCAGATTGCTGTTGAACGCCCCGGCGAGCCCGCGGTTCGAGGTGATCAGCAGGAGCGCCGCTTTTCGGGGACCGCCCTGCTCGGGAGGCGCCGGCGCGCGCAGCAGCGGAAACTGCTCCGCGAGCTCCCGGGTGACCAGATCACCCAGCACTTGCCGGAGTGCTTCCGCATACGGCCGCGCCGCTACCACCCGGTCCTGGGCCCGCTTGAGCTTGCTGGTGGCGACGAGCTCCATCGTCCGGGTGATCTTCCGGGTGTTCTGCACGGACTTGATCCGTCCGCGGAGCTGGCGTCCTTTGCCCGCCATCCTACTCGGCCTGAAAGAGCGGCTTAAAGCTCTCGATCGCCGCCGTGAGGTTGGCGCTGAGGGTGTCGTCGAGCGCCTTCTTGCTGCGAATCCCTTCCAGCACGTTGCCGGGCGCGCTCGCAAGATACGCCAGGAAATCGTGCTCCCATTTCCGGATCTGCTTCACCTCCACGTCATCGAGGTGACCGTTGGTGACCGCGTAGATGATGGCGACCTGCTGCTCGACGGGGACCGGTTGATACTGCGGCTGCTTGAGGACCTCGACGAGACGCGCGCCCCGCGCGAGCTGGCGTTGGGTCGCGGTGTCGAGGTCCGACCCGAACTGCGCGAACGCTTCGAGCTCGCGGTACTGCGCTAGCGAGAGGCGGAGCGGCCCGGCCACCTGCTTCATGGCCTTGATCTGGGCGTTGCCACCCACGCGGCTCACGCTGATGCCCGCATCGACCGCGGGGCGCACGTTCGAATAGAAGAGATCGGTGGTGAGGAAGATCTGGCCGTCGGTGATCGAGATGACGTTGGTCGGGATGTAGGCCGAGACGTCGCCCGCCTGCGTCTCGATGATCGGCAGCGCGGTGAGCGAGCCGCCCGGCTTTTTGATGCGAGTGTCGAGCGCGCTCACCGCCGGGTCTTCCGAAATCTTCGCGGCCCGCTCGAGCAACCGGCTGTGGAGGTAGAAAATGTCGCCCGGATATGCCTCGCGCCCGGGGGGGCGGCGCAGAATAAGGGACATCTGGCGATAGGCAGCCGCCTGCTTGGTCAGATCATCATAGATACAGAGCGTCGCCTTGCCCTCGGTGTACATGAAGTGCTCGGCGATCGCGCAGCCCGAATAGGGAGCGATGAACTGCAGCGGCGCGGGCTCCGACGCCGAGGCGATCACCACGATGCTGTACTCCAGCGCGCCGGCTTCCTTGAGTCGCTCGACCACCGTCGCGACGGTCGAGCGCTTCTGCCCGATCGCCACATAGACACAGATGACGCCGGTCCCCTTCTGATTCAGAATGGTATCCACCGCGATGGCGGTCTTGCCGGTGCCGCGGTCGCCGATGATGAGCTCGCGCTGGCCGCGGCCGATCGGGATCATCGAGTCGATGGCTTTGATCCCCGTCTGCAACGGCTCCTTCACGGGCTGCCGCACGATGATGCCGGGTGCGATCATCTCCACCGGCCGGCTGGCCTCAGCCCGAATCGGGCCCCTGCCATCCACCGGCGACCCCAGGGCATCCACCACGCGGCCCAGCATGCCGGAGCCGACCGGGACCTCGAGCAGCCGGCCGGTGCAGCGCACCTCGTCGCCTTCCTTGAGCTTGAGGTAGTCGCCCATGATCGCCGCGCCCACATTGTCCTGCTCGAGGTTGAGCACGAGGCCGTAGACCGTCTCGCCCGTCTCGGACGAACTGAATTCCAGCATCTCGCCGGCGAGCGCGCTCTTGAGCCCGTAGATCCGCGCGATCCCGTCGCGAACCTCGAGCGTGGTTCCCACCTCGGCCGTATCGGCCTGCGCGAGATTGGCCGCCTCGATCTCCTTGAGGAGAATGTCCTTCAGCTCACCGGGGCGGAGGATCGATTCGGTCGCCATGCGTTTCTCGTAGCGGGCGAAAGTGTCAGGTTTTAAAGCTTGTGAAATTTATCACAATCTCGGGATCGTGCAAGTCAGGCGATGGTCAGGCCGTGATTCGGCGGCGACTCCGCGCACTGAGCCGGGCGAAGCGCGCCAGCAGGTCACGTTCTCCCAGCTTGCGCGCCTCCGCGAGCCGGGCTCCGGTAATCCTGCGCACGACGAGCCGCAGGTGGCGGGGCGACGCGAAGCCGAGCAAGCGGGCGACGGCGCGCGGCGAATAGCCGGGATTCCCCAGCAGCTGCAGGGCGGCGTGCACCGTGAGCAGATCGCCGACGCGCTTCAGATTCGGCGCGCCACCGGCGCCAAATTGCCGGGACAGATGCTCGCGGGAAATTCCCAGACTCCGCGCCAGCGCGGCGGTGCGAGTCGCCCGACCGAGGGTCGCCACCAGAAGCTCCCAGGTTCGCCGTTGCAGCGGTTCGGTGAGCCGCAGCATGCGCGGGGCCTCGGCGAGGGCGGCGGCGCGGCGGGTCGAGAGCGAATGGCGTACCACCAGATCTCCGATCGTCGGGTCGTCCACACCCTCGAGCGCGACCGCCGCGAGCTCGAGGCGCTGCCATCCGAGCAGTTCCTCCGCGTCCTCCGAGCGGAGCACACCGTACAGGACGACCGGAATGTTGGGAAAGCGGGCGCGCAGCGCCGGAAGGGGCAGCTCGCGCGCCACGCGGGTGCCCAGCACGATCGCTTCGAGCACCCGGGACTCCAGGACACGCTCCAATCCGCCGGCAGAGCGGCACGCCAGGACGCGCGGAGAGCCTTTGGGCAAGGTCCGGCGCAGGTTCCCGAGCGCGGCCCTGCTGTCGAGGAGCGCAGCGATGGCGCGCATCGCCTCACTGCGGCGCGAGCGGCTTCGGCGAGCGGGAGCGCCCGGCACCCATGGCGATGAGGGTCCGCGCCATGTCGCCGGCACGCCGCAGGACGCCGCGCGCGTTCTCGTAGCTCAGCTCGTTGAGCGCCTCCTCGAGAGGGCACCAGTGACACGCCGTGATGCCTTCGTCGGCTTGGGGCACCGGCTCACCGTCAGGGGACTCGAAGAGGAAGAAGTGGCAGTACTTGTGGATGAAACGGCCGCGAAAGCGGAAATGCCAATCGATGATCCGGATGGGACCATGGAGCCAGAGTCCGCGCAGCCCGGTTTCCTCCTCCGTTTCCCGCAGCGCGGCGGCCGCCGGCGATTCGCCTTCCTCCAGGTGCCCCTTCGGAAAGCCCCAGTTCCCGTAGGAATCCTTGATGAGGAGAAAGCGGGGCCGTCCCTCGGGATCGCGGCGAAAAACGATCCCGCCGGCAGAGACTTCGCGCTCCGGTTTCCGCTTTCCCATCAGAATACGGAAAAGCGGAAATAGCGCCGCGGATTGGCCTGAATGTCCGCCAGCAAGGTGCGCAGCTGCTTGACCGCGCCCGTCGCCTCGTGATAGAGCGCCGAATCGCTGGCGAGCAGCGAGAGCGTGCCGCGTCCCTGTTGCACGCGGGTCAGCAGAGAATCACTGGCTTCGAGCACGCGCACCAGACTCTGGCGGTGCTCCTTCACGTCGGTGACGATGGCCTGCAGATCCGCGCTCATCTGGCGGAGCGCGGCGCTGGTCTTCTGCGTTGAGCTCAAGACGTCCTGCAGCTGCCCCTTGCTGGTGGCGGAATCCACCCTCCCCATCACGGTGTTGACCCGGCGCGAGGCGACATCCACGTCGCTCGAGGCGCGGGTCAAGTTGCCCGTGAGGGTGGAGAAATTCTGGCTCTGGGCGTTGGCCATTTCGGTCAGGCGGATCACAGTCGCGCGGAGATCCTTGAGACTCGCCTTCACATCCGCCACCGCGGTGGAATCGAGCGCTCCCCCAATCCGGTTGGTGATCGTGCCGATGTCGCCGGCGATCCGGCTGGCCTGGAGGGTAATCTCACCGATATCCGGCAAGGTGGTGCCGGGCCAGATGTCCCCTCCGACCGCCGCCGCCTCTGCGAGCTGCCGCTGCACCACATCGGAGGGAGCTTCCTTGACGTCGAGGATATTGACGCGCCATTCACCGAAAAGAGTTGCCGGTGCGGCGATAGCGGCGGGTTGCCCCGGCAGCTTGAGGTCGGGCTTCAGACGAAAATCCACCTCGACCCAATCGTCGGCCGCTACCCGGATCAGCGCGACGCGCCCGACCTTGACGCCACGCAGCGTGACGTTGGCGCCCGGCCCGAGTCCCCCGATCGAGCGAAACCGCGCCGTGCGGATTTCCTCGCGCCGGCCGAGGTGCAGCTGCCCCAGCGCAATCGCGCCCGCAAGGACAATCACGGCGGCCGCCAGCGCGGTCAGTCCCACCGCGAATTCGTTGGATCGCCTCACGCGCGCCCTCCTGCTCCGCTCTCGGTCTCGGGGCGTCCCGCGATGAATTCGCGCACCCTGTGGTCGCTGCTCTCCCGGAACTCAGCCACCGTGCCCGCCTGCCGGATCCTCCCCTCATAGAGGAAGGCGATCCGGTCGGCGACGGTGAAGGCGCTGCTGAGATCATGGGTCACCACGACGCTGGTGGCGCCGAGCTCCCGGCGGGCCCGGATCATCAGGTCGTTCATCGCAGTCGTTGTCACAGGATCGAGTCCGGTGGTCGGCTCGTCATAGAGAATGTAGCGGGGCCGCAACGCGATCGCCCGCGCGATCCCTACCCGCTTCCGCATGCCGCCGGAGAGTTCGGCGGGATAGCGCACACCCGCATCATCGAGCTCGACCAGACGGAGACTCTCCGCGACCCGCACCGCGATGGCGTCGCGGTCCAAACCCTGGCGCTGCAGGCCGAGGCCGACGTTCTCGGCCACATTGAGGGAATCGAACAGCGCGGCGAACTGAAAGACATAGCCGATGCGGCGGCGCAGCTCCATGAGCTCCTCATAGCCCAGCTCATGGACGACCTGGCCATCCACCACCACGCGACCCGCATCGGGCTCCAGCAGTCCGACAATATGCTTGAGCGCCACGCTCTTGCCGGTGCCCGAGTATCCCATCAGAACCGTGGTTTGGCCCTCCGGGATCGCGAGCGTGACCGCGTCGAGGACCTGGCGCGAGCCGAACCGCTTGGCCACCTGTTCGAACTGAATCACACTCGATCGTCCGACTGCCCGAGCGTTCCGCTCACAACAACACCAGCGCCCAGAAGGCATCCAGCACCAGGATCGCCTGGCAGCCGAGGACCACGGCCCGCGTCGTCGCTTTGCCGACGCCCTCGGCGCCGCCGCGCGCGTGCAGTCCCTGGAAACACCCCATGGTCGCCACGGCCGTGCCGAAGCTCGCGCTCTTCACCAGACCGAACCAGATATCCTTGACCTTGTAAAACTGCTGCGCTCCGCGCAGAAACTCGGCGCTGCTGAGATCGAGAATGTTCACGGCGGTGAACCAGCCGGACAGCACACCGACCGCCATCGCCATCGCCGTGACCACCGGAAACATGAGGGTAGCAGCGAGCACTCGCGGGGTGACGAGATAGGCGTGGGGGCTGATGGCGAGGGTCTCGAGCGCGTCGATCTGCTCGGTGACCCGCATGGTGCCCAGCTCCGCCGCCACGTTGGCACCCACGCGACCGGCCAGCGCCATGCCCGTGAGCACCGGCCCGAGCTCGAGCATCACGGCTTTGGAGACCAGGGTCCCGACGAAGTAGAGCGGGATGGCGCGCGTGAACATGTAGGACGACAAGAGCGCCAGCACCATTCCGGTGAAGACGGCCAGGAAGAGCGCCACGGGGACCGAATCCACCCCGAGCCGTTTCATCTGCGGAACGAGCTGCGGACGCCAGGTGGCGATGTCGCCGAGCGCGCGGCGGGCCTCGATGACCCAGCGCCCGGAGAGCGCCAGAGAGTCGTGTAGCCGGCTGTGCGCGACCGATTCGGTCACGCTCAGGCAGCGAAACTGGCCAGCGCCCGGCCGACTTGACCGTCGCGCAGCCGCTTGAGTGCGCGATCGCGCAGCTGGCGCACCCGCTCCCGGGTGACACCGAACAGGGCACCGATTTCCTCGAGTGTATGCTCCCGGCCGCCGTCGAGCCCGAAATAGAGCCGGAGCACCCGCGCGTCGCGAGGAGCGAGGATCCGCAGCGCGGACTGCACTGCTTCCGCCATAAATCGATCCATCGCTTCGGCTTCGGGGTCCGGCTGGCCGCTCACGTTGAAGCGCTCGAGGGTGAAGCGGTCGCCTTCCAGAGCAAGGGGACCATCCAGCCGCACTTCCGCCGAGTTGAGCGCCGCGAGTGATTGCACCAGCTCGACCGAGAGGCCAACCGATCCGCTCAGTTCTTCGGCGGTGGGCTCTCGTCCCAACCGCTGACGCAGAAGCTCCGACGCGCGAACGATGCGAGCGAGATCGGCGGTACGATTGAGCGGGACCCGCACGCTGCGGCCCTGCCGCGCAATAGCCGCGAGAATAGCCTGGCGGATCCACCAGACGGCATAGCTGATGAACTTGACGCCGTGGTCGGGGTCGAACTTGCGAGCCGCCGTGAGCAGGCCGAGGTTGCCTTCGCCGATCAGATCGACGAGGGGCATCCCGCGGTTCTGATATTTTTTGGCGACCGAGATCACGAAGCGGAGGTTCTTGGCTACCAATTCATGCAGGGCGGCCTCGTCGCCTTGCTGCACCCGGCGCGCGACGACGAGCTCCTCGGCGGGAGAGAGCAGCGGGGACTTGCTGACATCGCGCAGATAGAGGTCCAGGATGTCGCGTTCCGCGTCGTACACCCCGAGGGCGCTGGCGGTTTCGCGTTTCCGGTTCCTCGTTTTGCTCATGCTTGGAATCAACCTCGATGGACGAGGGCCCATGGGGTCGTCTGGAAGTGCTTGGCTGGTATGAATTTCGCTTGACTCACCTGGAAGCAGCGGCTATTCTTCCGCCGCGGTCGCGCTCCCCGGCGAACGAGCGGAAGTATAGCGGGGGCGTAGCTCAGTTGGGAGAGCGCGTGAATGGCATTCACGAGGTCAGGGGTTCGATCCCCCTCGCCTCCATTCGCGTCGGGAGGCGGGCCGCGGATGCCGCACGGGAACGCCGCGCAAAACCGTTGCGAAGGCCGGCCGGGGCGCCTAGGTTGAGGGCCCGCTCGCTTGCGGGAATAGCTCAGTTGGTAGAGCACAACCTTGCCAAGGTTGGGGTCGCGGGTTCGAGTCCCGTTTCCCGCTCTCTGAGGTCGGAAAGTCGGAAAGTCGGAAGGTCGGAATTGCAGTCAGCGTCGCGGGGTGGAGCAGTCTGGTAGCTCGCCGGGCTCATAACCCGGAGGTCGTGGGTTCAAATCCCACCCCCGCTATGGATGGTAAGCGGTGAGCGGTAAGCGGTGAGCGGGACCCCCCGCCTACTGCTCACTGCTCACCGCTTACCGTTCCGGGCGGTTAGCTCAGCTGGTTAGAGCGCTACGTTGACATCGTAGAGGTCACAAGTTCGAATCTTGTACCGCCCACTCGCCGCGGCGCCCTTAGCTCAACTGGATAGAGCATCTGACTACGGATCAGAAGGCTGGGGGTTCGAATCCCTCAGGGCGCATTATGGTCGGACCGTGAGGACAGACGGACAGCGGGGACAGGGGCAGAACGAAGAACCGTCCGACCGTCCTCAGAGTCCTCACTGTCCGCCGTTGACGGGGCGTAGCGCAGCCTGGTAGCGCGCCTGCTTCGGGAGCAGGAGGTCCCGGGTTCAAATCCCGGCGCCCCGACTAAACGCGGTAAGCGGTAAGCAGTAAGCGGTGAGCGGGATTAATCGGACCAGCAGGGGTCTCGACTGGTACCTACCGCTTACCGCTCACCGCTCACCGCTCACCGTTAAGAGGGCCCGTAGCTCAGCTGGATAGAGCGCTTGCCTCCGGAGCAAGAGGTCGCGCGTTCGAATCGCGCCGGGCCCATTCTGCAGTCCTCGTCCGGTCTTACCGCCGCGCTGGTTCCTTGCCGGTCCGAATCGCAACCGTCGCCCATCCGATCCGGTCCAGGCCGGCCGCATCGGCCGCAAACACTGCATTGGTCGGGTCCAGTGACGGCCAGCGGCCGGGATCGTCGGGCGCGAAGAGTCCCCCGATCACCGCCATGCCTCCGTGTTCGAGGTACCTGCCGCTCGTGTTCCGGTAGACCGCGACGACGCGGTAGCGCCCCGCCTTGAGCTTGAGACCCGGCCCGTTGATCCCGAAAATCTTGCGCGAAACCTTGGAGATCTTCCCGGCGGAATCGAGCGTCGGCTCGAGTGATAGCATCACCTTGCCCGTACCGGCTTCCACGAGCTGCAAGGATTCGGCATAGTCGTGCAAATGACCGCCGACCGCCAGCAGGCGTCCGTCGAGTGGAACAACCAGCTCGCGCTGATGCACGGTGCGCCCGGTATCGAGATCGAAATCATCGGGGAAGCCGGCACGGAACCCCACATCGAACACCGCAGGGAGCACCTCACGCGGACGCGGGACCGTGTTCTCCGGAAGGTAGGGCACGCCGAGCTCGAGA
>DASYPD010000272.1:0-2049 GCA_036007005.1 Gemmatimonadales bacterium | reverse complement strand
TCCGCATTGACGTCCGAACCCCTTCCCCGGGTGGACTCCCTTTTAGCACATTCGGCTCGCAAGAGCCCGCGGACGGGGGTCGGAGGACGACGCCGGGAGCGACCCCTTCACGCCCCAGGAGCCGCTCTTCGCGCAGACGGTCGCCGCCTCGCTGGAGGGGCGCGTGGCGCTCGGCCCGCGCGCCGGGCATCGGCGGAACCTGTCAATGGGACCGCTCGGTCACGAGCTTAGTGGAGGAAGCATCCGACGGCGGCCGTTGCCGCCATCGCGAGCGGCCCCCAGAGCACCACCCGGGCGGTGCCCACCCACGGTCGAGCGCCCCCGGCCCCAACCGGCCAGCCGCCTCCCAGCAAGACCAGCGACATGCCGCCCACCACCGGGACCAGGCGCCCTCCGGGCTGAGGGCGACGATCGCCAGCGGCGCCGCAGCGCCTGCGGCGAAGCTCCTCGCCGCAGCCCACGACCACGACATCGGTGCGGTCCATCACCGGCGAGTCCTCCTCGCCGCGCTCACCGCTCCAGCCGCAGCGTCTCGATATCGTTGAGCACGGTCTGTGGATGCAGGAACGTGGAGGAATAGATCTCGCGGACGAAGCCGGCGCGATCGATCAGGAACACCTTGAGCACGTGCGAGAGCTCGCGGCGCGGCTGGCCGCTCGACCGGTCGACCGTCCAGCGCACGTCCTGGCCGAACCCCTCGACCAGCGGCATGAGTTCCCGTGCCGAGCGGGTGGTGAGGAAGTACCAGCGGACGCCGGAGCCGTCCTCCTTCACGCGGCTGCCGGCGTAGCGCTGCATCACCGCCGGCGTGTCGCGCGCCGGATCGAACGACAGCGTGACCAGCTGGACCTGGTCGCGCAGGGCGGACCGGGCACCGATCGATTGCTTCAGGGCGTCGAACACCCGGTAAGCGAGCGGGCAGCCCTCGGGATCTACGCAGGTCGTGTAGATGAACCCCAGCAGGGTGATCCGCTTGCGCGTGAAGCGCGACAGCTGCTGTGGCCGGCCGTCCACGCCCAACACCTCGCCGTCCGGCGCCGTCATGATGCGGTGCAACGTGTAGGTGCCCGGCGCAGGCGGCTCGAAGTCGAGCGCGGGCAGCGGCGCGGCCTGGTGCGCCAGCGCCGGTGCCGCGCAGGCGAGCCACGTCAGCAGCACCGCCAGCCGCCTCACGACGATCGCAGCGACTTCGAGCCGAGCTTCATGTGGTGGGCCCGGCCCAGCTGCTCCTTCGTGAAGTCGACCTCGAAGACCTGCTTGAGCTCCTTGCCGTCCCAGGCGAAGCCGCGCAAGAACTGCTCGTTGTCGCTACCGCCCTTGTCCCAGTTGGCGAGCAGCGAGGAGGTGATGTAGACGCGCTTGCCATCCCAGCTCTGCGAGATCATGTTGACCTGCTTGCCGGTCACCTTCTCGTAGGTCTGCTTCGGCGCCGCCGGGTTGCTCAGGTCGAAGTACCGCGTGGTGCCGTCCATGAAGGTGTTGACCCACAGCCCGCGTCCATCGCGGGTGATGCTGATGTCGACCGGCAGCGGGATCTTCGCGGGATCGCCGATGGTGGCCACCTCTTTGGCCTGCCACTCCCCCGAGCTGTCCGGCTTGATGAGCCAGATCTTCGAGGTCAGCGCGGCGGCGGTGACGGCCCAGTTGTCGCCGGCCTTGAGCGACCAGCGGATCTCCAGCGGTGCGCCGGGCACGCTGAAGACCTTCTTCGGCTTCATCGCCTTGAAGTCCCACATCACCATCGTGTTGCCAAAGCGCTTCATCGCCTCCGTGTCCTTCACGAGGTCGCCGAGCGGGCGCATGTAGTTCGTGTAGCCGGTGAAGCTCGAGGTGAGCAGGACGTTTTTCTTCGGATTGACCGCCAGGTCGTACCCGTAGCCGTCGCCCCCGTTGTTGGTCGGCATCGCGTAGGAGGCGATGTAGGTGCCGTTGTTGTTGTAGACCGCCATGCCGGTGACGCCACCCTTGTCCTTCGTATTGGAGAGCGCCTGCACCAGCATCCGCCCCGGCAGCGCGTAGTAGGTGTGCGGGCCGAGATACCCCGTCTTG
>DASYPD010000271.1:0-6179 GCA_036007005.1 Gemmatimonadales bacterium | reverse complement strand
GCAGGGAGATGGCGAGACGAAACTGTTCTGGCCGCTTGGCGAGCTGGAGCATGCCGGGAATGATGCCGACGGTGGACACGGTGATGTGGCGCGCTCCGATGCCCAGGCCGGCCGGATCGTTCAGGATCGAGAGCGCGGTATTGACGGCCGGCCAGTTGAGCAGCGGCTCGCCCATGCCCATGAACACGACATTGGTGGGTTGCTCCTCCGGTTGCGCGAGCAGCACTTCACGCACCTGGCCCGCGATCTCCCAGGCGGAAAGGTTGCGCCGAAATCCCATGCGGCCCGTGGCGCAGAATACGCAGCCCAGCGCGCACCCGGCTTGCGACGAGATACACAAGGTGAGCCGCTTGCCGGAGGGAATCAGCACGGACTCGATCGCCTCGCCATCGCCCAAGCGCCAGAGGTATTTGCGGGTCCCGTCCGCCGATTGCTGAATCGTCTCGACCGGGAGCCGCGCCAGCGGCAGTTCCGCCTCGAGCAGCTCGCGTAGACTGAGCGGAAGCTCGCTGGCGTCGCGCCAGGCGGCGACGGGCGCGACCCACAGCCGGCGCTGCAGCTGCTCGGCGCGATAGGCTGGCAGGCCGCGCGCGGCGACCCAGTGCTGCAACAGCGTGGCGGCAGCGGCGGGCACGAGGTCGAGGAGGTTGGCCATCGCCCGGAAGATAACGCGGCGTTTGCTTGATCCCCCTCGGAGCGCCCGTTACGTTTGCGCGATGCTTGCCACCTCGCTGCGGACGCATTCCGGCGGCCTGCTCACCCGCGCGGATGTCGGCCGCACGGTGCGCCTGGCTGGCTGGGTGCATCGGCGCCGCGATCTCGGCGGGCTGGTATTTCTCGATCTGCGTGATCGCCACGGACTGGTGCAGCTCTCCTGCGATCCCCGCTTCACACCGCCAGAGATCATCGCGCGCGCCGCGGCGTGTGGGGTGGAATCGGTACTGCTGGTAGCGGGGACCGTGGCGTTGCGGCCGCAGCCTGCCAAAGACCCCGCGCTGAGCTCGCGGGAGGTCGAGGTGCAGGTTTCCTCGCTCGTGCTGAGCAGCCCTGCCGTGACCCCGCCGATTCCCGTGGCGCGCAAAGAAAACGAGGAGCTGGCCGCTGAAGAGCTCCGGCTCAAGTACCGGATCCTGGATCTGCGCCGGCCCGAGCTGCAGGCCAACCTGGTGCTGCGCCATCGCCTGCTGCAACGCGCGCGACGCGTGCTGAGCGAGCTGGGCTTCCTCGAGATCGAGACGCCGATCCTCACCAAGCCGACGCCTGAAGGGGCCCGTGATTACCTGGTGCCCTCCCGGCTGCACCGGGGAGAATTCTTCGCGCTGCCGCAATCGCCGCAGCTCTACAAGCAGCTGCTCATGGTCGCAGGGTTCGATCGTTATTTCCAGATCGCGCGCTGCTTTCGCGACGAAGACCTGCGCGCCGACCGCCAGCCGGAATTCACCCAGATCGACGTGGAGGCCTCCTTCGTCACCCAGGAGGATGTGCTCGAGGTGATCGAGGAGGTCCTGGTCGCACTGTGGGAAGAAGCGGGTCAGCCGGCGACGCGGCCCTTTGGGCGGCTCTCCTGGCGCGAGGCGATGGAGCGCTTCGGGAGCGACAAGCCCGATCTGCGCTACGGCTACGAGATCGAGGATCTCGGCGGCAAGCTCGCGGCCGACGCCGCCCCGTTCCTGCGGGAGGCCCTGGAGGGAGGCCGGCTCCGCGGCATCGTGGTGCCGGGAGGCAGCGCGCTCTCGCGCAAAGATCTCGATGGACTGGCCGGCACGGTCAAGGAGGCTGGCGCCGGCGGCCTCTTCTGGGTGCGCCGCACCACGGCCTGGGAAGGTCCCGGCCTCAAAGCGCTGGGCGCGGCCACGCTGGAGGCTGTCTCCGGCAGCGAGGGTGACCTGCTGCTGGCGGTCGCGGGAGCCGACCGGGTCAGCTCACCCGCGCTCTCCGCCGTGCGCGATGCCCTGATCCGCCGACTCGCCCCCTCGCCCGGCACCGCCCATGCGTTCCTCTGGGTGGTGGACTTTCCGCTGTTCGAGCAGGATCCGGAGAGCGGCGCGGCTGTCTTCGTGCACCATCCCTTTACGTCTCCCCATCCGGATGATCTGGCCTTTCTCGAGAGCGACCCCGCGCGCTGCCGGGCGCTGCACTACGACGCCGTGTACAACGGCGTGGAGCTGGGCAGCGGCTCGATCCGGATCACCGATCCCGCGGTGCAGCGCAGCATCTTCCGCCTGCTCGCCATCCCGGAGGACGAGATCCAGCGTCGCTTCGGTTTTCTGCTCGACGCGCTGGCGCAGGGCGCGCCGCCCCATGGCGGCTTTGCGGTGGGATTCGACCGGATGGTGATGCTGCTGGCCGGCGCGGGCTCCTTGCGCGACGTGATCGCCTTCCCCAAGACCACCGCCGCCCGCGCGCTCTTCGAGGGCGCGCCCACCCCCGTGAGCGACGCCGAGCTCGCGGCACTGCATCTGGCGCTGCGGCCGTGAAGCTCAACCTCCCCGGCGAGGAGATTTCCCAGCGCCTCAATATCGAAGGCGCCGATCCGCTGCTGCTGAGCGGCGTCAACGAGGCGAATCTCCTCGAGCTGGAGCGCGCCACCAGTGCGCGGGTGTCGCTGCGAGGCGACACACTCACGCTGAGCGGGACGCCGGAACAGGTCGAGCGGGCGGCCGCGGTGGCGCAGGCCCTGCTGGACATCGCGCGCATCGGCGAGACGATCTCGCCCGAGGACGTGCACCGCTTCGCCCTCGATGGAGTGCCGTCGGAGGGGCCGCTGGCCGGCGGTGAGGCGAAGATCGTGCTGCCGGGGTTGCGCCGCGCCATCTCGCCCAAGACCCCGGGCCAACGCGATTACGTCCACGCAATGGCGACCACCGACATCGTGGTCAGCATCGGCCCCGCCGGCACCGGCAAGACCTATCTCGCGGTGGCGAAGGCCGTGGAAGCGATGGCGCGCAAGCGCGTCAAGCGGATCATCCTGGCCCGTCCCGCGGTCGAAGCGGGCGAGTCGCTCGGCTTTCTTCCGGGCGATATCCAGGCCAAGGTCGATCCCTACCTGCGCCCGCTGTACGATGCGCTGGAGGACATGATGCCGCCCGAGCGGGTGCAGAAGGCGCTGGAACAGCGCACCATCGAGATCGCGCCGCTGGCCTACATGCGGGGTCGCACCCTCTCCGATGCCTTCATCATTCTCGATGAGGCGCAGAACGCCACCGGTCTGCAGATGAAAATGTTCCTCACGCGGCTCGGCGTAAACAGCAAGGTGGTGGTGACCGGCGACAAGACCCAGATCGATCTGCCCAAGCGGGAAGAATCCGGCCTGATCCAGATCGAGCGGATTCTGCCGGGGATCGACGGGATCGCGTTCTGCTACCTCGGCGATGCCGACGTGATCCGGCACCGGCTGGTGCGGGAGATCATCAAGGCGTATGCCGTGGATCAAAGCGGCTGAGGGCCCGGCGGACGGACCCACGCAGCGCATAGCCGTGGCGGGTCGCCATGCGCCGCTGTCGCGCGCCGCGGTCGTCGAGGCCGCCGAACGCGTGTTACGCGGCGAGCGCCAGCAGGCGCTGCTCTCCATCACCTTCCTGGGACGCGATCGCATGCGGGCGCTCAACACGCGCTGGACGGGCAGGCCGCGCCCGACCGACGTGCTCGCGTTTCCCCTCGCCGGGCCCCGGGGGGCGCTCGCGGGGGACGTCTACATCTGTCCCTGGGTCGCGGCCCGCGAGGCCCGCGCGCGGCGCATTCCTCTCGCGCAGGAGCTCACCCGCCTGGTGGTGCACGGCGTGCTGCACGTCCTCGGCTTCGAGCACCCCGACACCGGCGCCCGCGAAACCTCCGCGATGTGGCGGCGCCAGGAGCGCTATGTGAGAGCGCTGCGATGATCGACACCCTGGTCGCGGCGCTCCACCTCTGGGTGGCGCCCCTGCTCGCCGCGCTCTTCACTCTCTGGTCCGCGCTGGTCGCCCTGGCCGAGCACGACGATGACGCCGGGGTCCCCCGGCTGCTGCGCCCGGCGGCGGGACAAGCCGGCGGGTCGCTCACTCCGGCGCGCGGTCTGCACGTGGTGCATCTCGCTCTGCTGGCCCTGGCCGCGGCGATGGCCGGGTTAGCGCTCTCGTGGTGGGCCTGGCCGCCGTATCTCAAGCTGATTCGCTTCCTCGTCGCGGTGCTGCTGGTCTGGGTCGTGGGAGAGCTCGGACCCCGGCTCTGGGCCGCCAATGAGCCGGGCCTGGTGCGCTTCGACGGGAGGGTCGTGCGACATACCCTGGCGCTCTTCCGTCCCTTTCTCGTCGCGGTGGCCTGGGTGGATCGCGGCTTCCGCCCACCGCGTAGCACGCCCCGGACCGCCGCCGCGCCGACCGAGCGCGAGATGCTCACCGGGATTCTCGGACTGGCCGAAATGAGCGTGGCGGAAGTCATGACGCCGCGGCTCGACATCGTGACGGCGGATTTCTCCTCGACGCGGGAGCAGGCCATCGAGAAGTTCCGCAACTCGGAACACTCGCGGCTGCTGGTGGTGGACGGCGACCCCGATTCGGTGACCGGCGTCCTGTACGCGAAAGACCTGCTGCCCGGCCTCGGGTCCGAGCCGGGGCCGCTGGACTGGCATCCCCTCATTCGTCCCGTGGGATTCGTGCCCGAGGCCAAGACGCTCGACCGCCAGCTGCGCGACTTCCAACGCAGCGCGAGTCACCTCGTCGTGGTGGTGGACGAGTTCGGGGGCACCTCGGGAATCGTCACGCTGGAGGACGTGCTCGAGCAGATCGTCGGTGAGATCCGCGATGAGTACGACACCGACGAAGTCGTGCCCCTGCAGCGGCTCGCCGATGGCGCGTGGGCGGTGCAAGGCGGGGTCCCGCTCGCCGACCTCGAGGCGGAGCTCGGCCATGGCTTCGCGCGCGAGGACGTGAGCACCGTGGGCGGGCTGGTGCTGACCCTCTTCGGCCGCGTCCCTCGCGCGGGCGAAACGCTCGAGCTCGACGGTTTTCGGCTCACGGTGGACCAGGTCGTCCGCCGGAGAGTCCGCCGGGTTACTCTGTCTCCGCTCGAGCTCCCGGCCCCCCGGCCGCCCGACCGCCCGGCTGCCCCGTGATGATCTGGACCATCACTCTCCTCGGGCTCGCGCTCACGGTTCTGGGCGCGACCGCCGCCGCGGCGCTGATTGCGTCGAGTCGGACCCAGCTGGCCCAGGCTGTGGC
Source organism: Gemmatimonadales bacterium (assembly GCA_036007005.1). Classification (GTDB taxonomy): domain Bacteria; phylum Gemmatimonadota; class Gemmatimonadetes; order Gemmatimonadales; family GWC2-71-9; genus JABFSM01. The sequence continues at coordinate 984 of DASYPD010000271.1, read as the reverse complement.
GCGGCAGCTGCGAGGCGGTGCGGAATCGCTGACCTGGCTGCCTCCCCTCGAACGCGACCTCGCGGCGGCGTCGGTCACCACGACGCTGGGCATCGCGATGCTGGGCGCTGTCTTTCCCGCCATGTTCGCCGGGGCGCGGCTACTCGAGCTCGCGCTGCTGCTGCTCCTGGTCGCGCTCCCTGCGGTGCTCCTGAGCGGCTACGTGCTGCCGCGACTGTTGACCCGCCATCGCGCGCCGCGGGTCGCCGAGCGGCTGCAACCCCTGCTGCGGCCCTGGTCCGCCCTGCTCGGCGTGATCCTGCCCGCTCCGTCGCTGCAGCCGGAGGCCATGATCACCGAACTCTGGCGCGAGCGTGCCGCGGCGGGTCACGCCCCCGATGAGCAGCTGTTGCGCATGGGCGGCGTCATCAGCTTCTCGCAGCGCGTCGTGCGCGAGGTGATGACGCCCCGGACCGAGCTGGTCGCGATTCCCGAGGAGGCGTCGGGCGAGGAAGTGCGCCAGGCCTTTATCCAGAGCGGCTATACCCGCTTGCCGGTGTATCGCGGCAGCCTCGACGACATTGTCGGCATGGTCCACGCGTTCGATTTGTTCCGCCTCAAAGCGGGCGATCCGCTTCCGATCCGCTCCGTCGCCGTGGCGCCGGCCGGGCGGCCCTGCGGGGATGTCCTGCTCGACATGCAGCGCGAACGCCGGCATCTCGCCGTGGTACTCGACGAATTCGGCGGCACCCTGGGCATCGTCACCCTCGAGGATCTGCTCGCCGCGCTCGTCGGGGAGATCGTGGGGGAAGAGTCCCTCACGGAGGAAGTTCCCGCGGCAGGGCCCGAGTTGCTCGAGACGGAGGGTTCCACCCCGGTGACGGAGATCGAGGCGCACTTCGGGGTGGAGCTGCCGCGCGGCCAGGCCAGCTCCATCGGCGGCCTCCTGGTCGAATTGGCGGGCCGCTTTCCTGCGCCGGGCGAGCGCTTCCTGGTGCGCGGGCT
>DASYPD010000270.1:0-3708 GCA_036007005.1 Gemmatimonadales bacterium | reverse complement strand
GCCTGCCTGCCCTGGCTCGACAAGGAGATCGAGCTGATCCGGCCGAAGGTGCTCGTTCTCCTGGGAGCGACGGCGGCGCAGGCGCTGCTGGGAAGCGATTTCCGGGTCAGCGTTCAGCGCGGTAGGGTGCTGCCCAGCAATCTGGCCGACCATGCGGTTGCCACCGTCCATCCCTCCTCCATTCTGCGGCAGCAAGGCGATGCGGAGCGCCGGCGTGAGCTGGCCCGTTTTACCGCGGACCTCGAAGTGGTTGCCGGATTGCTCAACGGGAACGGCTAGCGGGCTTCCGATACAGCCTGCGGAGCTCGCCCTTCGCGGCTTCGAGCCGGCGGCGGCTCCGGGCAGGCAGTTGCTTGCCTGCGCGATTGATGTAAAAGCTCAGCATCGACATCGCCGAGCGATAGGGATCGGATTTGCGGCGCCGGCTCCGCTCAGCGGAGCGCTTGAGCGAGCGGGCAATGCTTTTCGGGTCCTGCTTGGAGAATACTCCCCCTTCCAGGTCGAGCGCGTTGCTGTGCCTCGTCACCGCCTGCGACCAGCGCTTGCGGGGTTTTTTCTTGGCCATTCCGGTCCGACCTCAGCGAACTCCGCGTCCTCCGACGATCCGCTGCAACCCCGTCGCCCTCGGCAGGACGAACCAGAAGACGAGAAAGACCGCGGCCAGGGCCACAGCCAGGAGGGAAGCCAGCGGCCTGTGGAGGATGACCCGCGCAATCAGGTAGAAATCGAGACAGAGTCCGGCCGCCAGGGGTGGCATGCTCCAGAGCAGCAGCTGAGTGGAGAGCCGGATGAAAGTGCTGGTGATCTCCTCCGGGTTCGACTGGCGATGATAGGCTGCCGGTGTCATGATGAGCGCAATCGCTACCGCCACGAGCCCGATGGCCAGCAGATGCGCGCGCTGTTCTCCCGGACCGAGCACTTCCCAGCGCGAATTGAATACCGCGATGAGCTGGAACCCGAACAACGCCTGGAGGCCCGGCAGCACCATGCGGCACTCTTCCAGCAGATACTCGGCGGCCTGCGAAAGCGGAACCGATTCCTTCTCAGCCATGGCCCCTCCCGGATAGCTTCAAGTCATGCCCGATCCCTTGTCGATCCGCCACGAAGCTGCGGAGCATCGCTTCGCGGTTACGCTCCCCGGCGGTGAGGGCAAGCTGCTGTATGAGGTTCGTGCTCCCGCTGTCCTGGATCTCCACTACACCGAGGTCCCCTCCGCCCTTCGGGGGCAGGGCATCGCCGGGGCCCTGGTCGAAGCAGCCTGCGAGTACGCTCGGGCGAGAGAACTCAGACTGATACCGAGCTGCTCCTATGTTGCCTGGTGGTTCAGCCAGCATCCGGAGCAGCGGGATCTCCTGCACGCGGGTTAATGCTCGGGTGCGGGAGCCCGGGAACGGCGAAAACGCAGCGGAGAGTCGAGGATGGCGAGCTCGCCTACCGTGCCGTCGGCGTCCAGGGTAAAGCTCAGGTAGTCCGGCTCATTCAGCGGTTGCCGCCACGTCAGCCGGAAGACATCGTACTGCCAGTGCTCAAGCTCGCCGGTCTGCTCGCCACGCCGGAGGGTGAGCTTGCTGCTCTCGAGCTGAAGCCGCACCACGCCATACAAGCTGTCGACGTAGACGCCCGCATACTGTTCGAGCGGCAGGGTGGGATGCGTCCCCGTGACGCGCGCCGCCTCGCGAGCCCGCCGCCGGGTTAGGGCGGAATCGCGCAACGCCTGGTACAGGCTCCGCATTTCGGCGCTCCAGTCGTGCCGCCCTCCCGGCTCCGCTCCGAGATAGCGATCGAAGACCGTGTACATGAGCGCATGACGCAGCTCGGAGTGATCCAGATTGGTGAAGATGGCGACGCCGAGCCGACGATCCGGGAGGAGGCCGACAAGCGCGGAACGCCCGTCGATGCTCCCCGTATGGAAGGCGACAAACTCGCCGCGGTAATCCTCCAGAAACCAGCCCAGCCCGTAAGCCTGAAAGTGGGGCCGGGTCAGCCGTGCGGTGGGATAAAACTCGCGCGGCGGCACCACCTGCTGCGGCGTGAAGAGCTGCTGGAAGTTCCGCTGGCTCACCAAGCGGCGCCCGCCGACCTGGCCGCTGTCGAGCAGAAAGCGCAGCCACTTGGCCATATCGGTGGCGCTCGAGAACATCGCCCCCGCCGGCGCGATGGGATCCACCAGGGCCGAGGTGATCGGCAGCCGGCGCACGCTGTCATTGATGATGCCGTGCGGGGCGGTGACGTCCGTGACGCCGCTCGCGCGCAGCTCCCGCTCGTCGGGATAGCTCTCGCTCATGCCGAGCGGCTCGTAAATCCTGCTGCGGAGCAGCGCCTGCCAGGTGGTTTTTCCCCCCGCGGCCCGTGCGGCGATCTCCCCGGCGAGGGCGTAGGCGACATTGTTGTAGGCGAATTGCGAGCGCATACTGCTGGCCGCCGGCACCCACCGCAGCCGATGGATCAGCTCCGCCAGATCCAGCGGCTCCCCATACCACAGATAGCCGGGATCGGGAAACCCGACGCGGTGGGTGATGAGATCGCGCAGCAGCACCTCGCGGGTCACCCAGGGATCTTTGAGCGCGAGCTCGGGCAAATACCTGGTGGCCGGATCGTCCCACGCCAGCTTGCCGCTGTCCGCCAGCATCGCGAGCAGCATCGTGGTGAAAGCCTTGGTCGTCGACATCACGCCGAAGCGAGTGTGCGCCGTCACCGGATCCGGCTGGCCGAGCACCCGCACGCCGTACCCCTTGAGAAGGACCACCGAGTCGTCTTTCACGAGGGCGATCGCGAGGCCCGGGACTCGCCAGTCCTTCAGGGCGCGGACAACGTAGTCATCGAAGCCCCGGAGGGGTTGTTGCGGTACCGCGGGGCGAGCACTTGCCACGACGAAGGCGAACGGGAGCACGCTTCGCAGGTTGCGCTGCAGCATGCGGACAAGTGTATAGCGCGAGGCATTTCTCTGCTACCATCGCCGCGCTTGACGCCTCCGCCGGAAGAGGCTATCTGAAGAGCTTCCCTCCAGCGAGAACCGTATTGTCCGCTGAGCGCCCTGGCGCCAACTTTTGCCGCCGTGATTTCCTCCTCACGGCTGGCCAGGTGGGATGTGCCGTCTCGGGGCTTCCTCACGTGCTCCGGCTCGGAGCTCGTCAGGCACCGCAGCAGGAGGCGTTGTATTCCGGCCTGCGCTGGCGTTTGCTGGGTCCCTTTCGGGGTGGCCGCGTCGCCGCAGTGAGCGGCGTCCCGGGCCGGCCCCACGAGTTCTATTTCGGGTCCGTCAACGGCGGAGTATGGAAGTCGATCGACGCGGGTCGGGTGTGGGCTCCCGTCTTCGATGCACAGCCGGTCGCCTCGATCGGCGCACTCGCGGTTGCGCCATCCGCGCCGGACGTGGTGTATGTCGGAAGCGGTGAGTCCACGCTGCGCGATTCGGTGGGCTTCGGAAATGGGGTGTACAAGTCGACCGATGCCGGCAAGAGCTGGGCCCATCTCGGGCTCGACGCGACCCAGCATATCGGCAAGATCGCCATCGACCCCCGGGATCCGGAGCTTCTCTTCGTCGCCGCGATCGGCCAGCTCTACGCCGCCAATCCGGAGCGCGGTGTCTTCCGCTCGAAGGACGGCGGCAAGAACTGGCAGAAGGTCCTCTTCAGCAACGACAATGTGGGTGCCGTGGACGTCGCGATAGATCCGCATCATCCCAAGACCGTCTATGCCTGTCTCTGG
>DASYPD010000269.1:0-6250 GCA_036007005.1 Gemmatimonadales bacterium | reverse complement strand
CGGGGGCCCATCGAGATGGCGGACCTCTCCAGCCGGCTCTCGCGCCGCAAGGTGGCGCAGCTCTTCGCCAGCGTTTTCGACAACGAGGACGCGCGGACCTACCGGCTGGCGCAGAGCGTGCTCAAGGGCAGCGAAGCTTGGCTCGAATCCGGGATTGTGAAATTGCAGTAACCAGAAAGCGGTGACAGTGTGGCACCACCACACCGTGTGCCGTCTCCGTTGCAAGCCCGATTCGCCGGATCCTCGCAACGACAGGAGGCCTCATGGACCGCACGAGCTCGGCACGCTGGGAAGGGGATCTCAAGAGCGGCAAGGGGATGCTGCGGATCGGCGACGGGAGCTTCACGGGAGCGTATTCCGCCGGCTCGCGCTTCGCGAACGAGGCGGGCAATAACCCGGAGGAGCTGATCGCCGCGGCGCACGCGTCGTGCTTCTCGATGGCATTCGCGGCGGGGCTCTCGAAGGCGGGCTTCGCGCCGAAGCGCATCGAGACCAGCGCCACGGTACACCTCAACAAGCTGGGCGAGGGCTACGCGATCACCGGCATCGACCTCGTGAGCAAGGCCGAGGTGCCCGGCGCGGCGCCCGAGCTGGTGGCCAAGACCGGCGAGGACGCCAAGAAGAACTGCCCGGTTTCGAAGGCGCTCGCGGCGGTGCCGATCACGTTGAAAGTGAGCGGCGGGCCGTAGCCGTGGCGCTCGCGGAAGGCAGGACCCTGCAATTCGTGGGGCCGGAGCAGATCGACGTTGCCGTGCTGGAGACCTTCGATTACGAGGGGCCCGCGCAGGAGATCGTCACCGAGACCAACGAGTTCACGGCGGTCTGTCCCTACAGCGGGCTGCCCGATTTCGCTCGGCTGACGATCAGCTATACACCCCACCACAAGTGCGTCGAGCTCAAGAGCCTCAAGTACTACGTGACGAGCTTTCGCAACGTGGGGATCTTCCAGGAACACGCGACCGCGCGAATTGCCGATGACCTCTTCCGATTGCTCTCGCCCCGGTCGCTGTTGGTGCGAACGGTGTACAACCTGCGGGGCGGGTTCGAAACCACCTGCACGATGAGGCTGCCTACGGCTTGACCACGCCTACCGGCCGGGTCCGGCTAATGACGGTGCCGTCGCCGACCGCACCGGCGTCGTTTCTTCCCCAGCAATAGGCCCCACCGGATGTGGCGCGGGCGCAGGAGTGCTCCGCGCCGGCCACGCTCATCGTAAAGCTGAGACCGCCAGCGACCGCGGTGGGGACGAGTCGCGTCGTAACCGTTCCGTCACCCAGCTCGCCGAAGGCGTTCGAGCCCCAGCAGTAGGCGAGCTGCGCGGTGGTCACCGCGCAGGAATGGCTGGCGTGCGCAGAGAGCCCCGAGAGGCCCAGTCCGCCACTGATGGGTGCGGGACTCGACTGATCGGTGGTCGCGCCGTTGCCCAGCCGCCCGGACGCGCCGGAGCCCCAGCAGTAGCCGGCGCCGGCCGTGGTGATGGCACAGCTGTGCGACCCGCCGGCTGAGATCGCGGCGAAGCTGAAGAAGCTGTTCACCAGCGTCGGCACGTTGCGGTTGGTCGTGGTCCCGTCGCCCAGCCGACCGCTGCCGTTGAAGCCCCAGCAATAGGCCGCTCCACTGGTGTCGAGCGCGCAGGCATGGCTGGCGCCGGCGCTCACCGCGGTAAACGTGTGGCCGCCGCTCACCAGGGTGGGGCTGGTGCGCTGCAGCGTGAAGCCGTCGCCGATCTGGCCGTTGGCGCCGAAGCCCCAGCAGCGCGCGCTCCCATCGGTGAGCAGGCCACAGGTGAACCCCGAGCTCGCCGAGATCGCCAAAAAGGTGAAACCGCCGGAGACGAGGTTCGGGGTGGAGTGTGGAATCAGCGTGCCGTCGCCCAGCTGGCCGGCATCATTGGCCCCCCAGCAGTAGGCATCGCCATTGGTCACGATACCGCAGCTGTGGCCGTTGCCTGCGCTGAGCGTGGTGAAGCTGAGCCCGCCGCTCACTGCGGTGGGCACCATCAGGTTCGCGGCCGCCCCGTTGCCGAGCTGGCTGTTGCTGTTGGTGCCCCAGCAGAAAGCGGTGCCCGCGGGATCGAGAGCGCAGGAATGGCCGGTTCCGGCGCTCAGGGCCTGCACCAGGAAGATGAGCCCCGTCGCGTGCAGCGTGAGCGAAGGAACTCCGGAGCGGGAGACGGTCAGCGTGTTAGGGCCCGGCACCAGCCCGAGCGTCCAGCTGCCCAGCGTCGCGATGCCCGCGGCGTCCGTCAGCGCATTCCCTCCCGTGATGGATCCGCCGCCACTGGCCACCGTGAAGGTCACCGCCACCCCGGGGAGCGGATGCCCGACGGCATCACTCAGCTTGACCGCGGGGGCGACGGGCACATCTCCCCCGACCGCGGCGCTCTGGGCCTCGCCGGCCGCCACGCTGAGCGCGGCGGGGGGGCCGAGCGTCCCGGTAGCGGTGAAACTGACCGAGCTGCCGGGCAGCGCGCTGCTGGTGGCGGTCAGGGTATTGAGCCCGGGAGTGAAGGCGAGGGTCCACCCGGTGGGCGCGGCGATTCCGCTCGCATCAGTGCTCGTCGTCCCCCCCTCCACGGACCCACCGGCGCTGGCCACGAAGACCACCGGCACGTTGGGCACCGGATTGCCGGCCGCATCGGTCACCCGGACGGCCGGAGGCAGCGGCACTGGAGTGCCAGCGATGCTGTTCTGGAAGTTCCCCGCGAACGCGGTCAATCCGACGGCTGTCCCGGCGGAGAGCTGCACACCAGTGGTGATCGAGCGCAGACCGGGCGAATCGAACCGCAGGACAAAGGCACCCGCCGGCCCGCTGAGCACGAGATCAGTAAAGGCGGCGCGCCCCGCCGCATCGGTCCGCTGTTGCACGGTACCGGTGAGCGTCCCGCCCGGCGTGGCGAGGACCGCGACAACAGTGCGGCCCGCTTCCGCGAAGGGCTGGCCTTGCCCGTCCTGGACCTGGATGACCGGCTGGGTCGGCAGCGGCAGGCCGCTCTGCGCCGTGCTCAGCGGCGCCACGGCCAGCGCGAGCTGCACGGCAATCGGGCCAGGCTGCTCGGTGCTGTTCGGGCATGCGAGCCCGGCGGCCAGGCTCAAGCCGAGCAGCAGAAAGCGTCGGGGCAGCGACATGGGAAACCATGGCGTTTTCGTGGCAGCGGGAACAGCCACGAGGATATTACAATTGAGCCGCGCAAACCGCAGCAATTCAGGCTTTAAAGCCAAGGGCGCCTCCCGTGACGACCGATTCTCTCTCCATCACCGACAATCGCACCGGCAAGAGCTACGAGCTGCCGATCAGCGAGGGCACGATCCGGGCCATCGATCTCCGCCAGATCAAAACGGGTCCGGACGACTTCGGGCTGATGACCTACGATCCCGCCTTTCTCAATACGGCGGCCTGCCGGAGCGCCATTACCTACATCGACGGAGACAAAGGGATCCTGCGCTACCGGGGCTACCCGATCGAGCAACTCGCGGAGCAGGCGAGCTTCCTCGAGGTGGCGTATCTGCTGGCCGAAGGGGAGCTGCCCAACCGGCAGCAGCTCGACAAATGGACCCACAATATCCTGTTCCACACCTACGTCCACACCAACATCATCAAGTTCCTCGAGGGCTTCCGCTACGACGCCCACCCGATGGGCATGCTGCTCGGCGCGATTGGCGCCCTGTCGACGTTCTACCCGGACGCCAAGAACATCGAGGACCCGAATAATCGCTACATCCAGCGCGTCCGGCTGATGGCGAAGCTGCCGACCATCGCGGCGTTCGCCTTCCGGCATGCGCGCGGGCTGCCGTACGAGTTCCCCCGCAACGATCTCGATTACATCGGCAACTACGTCAACATGATGTTCTCGATCGGCGGCAAGCACGAGCCCAACCGGGTGCTGCAGCGCGCGCTCGAGATCCTGCTCATTCTGCACGCCGATCACGAGCAGAATTGCTCGACCAGCGCGGTGCGCGGGGTCGGCTCCTCGCACGTCGATCCCTTCTCGGCGGTGTCGGCAGGAATCGCGGCGCTGTATGGACCCCTGCACGGGGGTGCGAACGAAGCGGTGCTCGAGATGCTCAAGGAAATCGGGAACGTGAAGAACATCCCCGCCTTCATCGCGAAGGTGAAAAAGGGCGAGGGGCGCCTGATGGGTTTTGGTCACCGGGTGTACAAGTCGTACGACCCCAGGGCCAAGCTGATCAAGCGGGTAGCCGACGACGTCTTCAAGCAGACCGGGCTCAATCCCAAGCTCGAGATCGCGCTCGAGCTCGAGCAGATCGCGCTCAAGGACGACTATTTCATCTCGCGCAAGCTGTATCCCAACGTGGATTTCTATTCGGGGATCATCTACCAGGCGATGGGGTATCCCACCGACTACTTCACGGTGCTCTTCTCGGTGGGCCGGCTGCCCGGCTGGCTGGCGCAGTGGGAGGAGATGCTCACGGACAAGGAGCAGAAGATCGCGCGGCCGCGGCAGATTTACACGGGTGCCGAGGAGCGGGCGTTCGTGCCGCTCGAAAGTCGGTAAGTCGGGAGGTCGGGAGGAACGGGCGGTGCTAGGCTGGTACCGTTGACTGTTGACTGTTGACCGTTGCCGCAGTTCCATTCGCCGCCGTCGCCGCCGTCGCCGCTTCCGCAGGAACCTCGCCTTCGAGGTAGGTGTACCCCTCCAGCCCCGCCACATAGTCCGCGATAAACGCGTTGGCCTCCTGACGTGGGAGGTCCGCCGTGTTGCTCACCTTGCGCCGGAAGGTTTGCAAAAGATCCGAGGCGTGGAACTGCACGTAGTTGAGCACCTCGGTCACCGTGTTGCCGTGCACCAGATCGGTGATCTCGTAGCCCTTCTCGGTGACCTTGATGTGCACCGCATTGGTATCGCCAAAGAGGTTGTGCAGGTCGCCCAGGATTTCCTGATAGGCACCCGTGAGAAAAATCCCCAGGATGTAGGGCTCGCCCTCGCGGAAGGGGTGCAGCTCTAGGCAAGGCTTGCCCTTGCGCCCGCCCGCGACGCGGTCGATCACCCCGTCGGAATCGCAGGTGATGTCCTGCAGCGTGCCGCGGCGAATCGGCTCCTCGTCGAGCCGGTGCACGGGCATGATCGGAAAGATCTGGTCGATGGCCCAGTTGTCGGGCAGCGACTGGAAGACCGAGAAGTTGCAGAAATAGCGATCGACCAGCGTCGCCTCGAGATAATTCACGATCTCGGGATAGCTCGGACGGTCAGCGGCGATGAGCGAAGCAATCGCGTTCATGGTGGCGAGGTAATACTGCTCGATGTCCGCCATGTCCCGGAGCGTGACCGCGTCGCTCGCGAATAGCTCCTGCAGCCGTTCCTTGGCGAACACCGCGTCATGGAAGACCTCGCCCACCCGGTCGAGCGTGAGCGACTCCAGGTTTTCCTTGAGCTCTACCAGCACCGCCGGCGGATCATCCCGCAGCACGGGAATGATCGGCTCGGTCTGCGCCTCCACATCGGTCACGTTGATCAGGAGCAGCGCGTGATGCGCGGTGAGCGCGCGGCCCGACTCCGAGATGAGGTGCGGCATCGGCTGGGAGCATTGCCGGCACACGGTGCCGATGTTGTAGACCACGTCGTTGGCGTACTCCCGCGTGGTGTAGTTCATGCTCGCCGGACGGGTAGTGCGCGAGCCTTCGTAATCCACGCCCAGCCCACCGCCCACGTCCACGTGGGTCAAGTCGAACCCCATTTCCCGGATCTCGACGTAATAGCGCCCGATTTCCTCGAGTCCCGCTTTGATATATCTGATGTCGGTGATCTGGCTGCCGAGGTGGAAATGAATCAGCCGGAGCAGCTCTTTGCGTCCCGCCGACTCGAGCTTGTCGAGCAGCTTCATCAGCTCGACGGGGCCCAAGCCGAACTTGGAGCGCTCTCCCCCGCTCTTGGCCCAGCGCCCCGAGCCCTCCGTGGCGAGCTTGATGCGGATGCCCAGGCAGGGCGTGATCCCCATTTCGTCCGCGACGCGGAGCACGGTATCGAGCTCAGCCACCTGCTCCAGCACGATGAACACCTGGTGGCCGATCCGCTGGCCCATCAGGGCGAGCCGCATGAACTCCTCGTCCTTGTAGCCATTGCAGACGATCAGGTGATCGGTCTGTTCGGCGAGCCCCAGCACCGCCTGCAGCTCGGGCTTGCTGCCGCACTCGAGCCCGACCCCGAGCGGACCGCCAAAGGCGACGATTTCCTCGATGACGTGACGTTGCTGGTTGACCTTGATGGGATAGACCGAAGTGTAGCTCCCGG
>DASYPD010000268.1:0-9107 GCA_036007005.1 Gemmatimonadales bacterium | reverse complement strand
CAGATCAATTTCACCTTTGCGCCGAGGGTTCCATGAGGACGCTGAGGACGGTGAGGTCGGTGCTCGGCGTCCTCAGCGTCCTCACCGTCCCCGTCCGCACGCTCGCTGCGCAGGATACCGTGCGGGTCGGCATCACCTATCAGCCGGGGGTGCGGCCGGGGATCGTCGTGCTCCCCGCGCCAGGACTCGATTCGATCCAGACGATTGTCGCGCGCGATCTCGACTACAGCGACCGCTTTGAGGTGATACCGCTCGTCACGGAGGGCGGTCCGGCAGTCGGGCGGCCGGGCGCTCAGAGCATCAATTACGCCTTCTACCGCACGCTGGGCGGGAGCCTGGCGGTGGAGCTGACGCCGGCCACCGGCAGCTTCGTGCGGATGCGGCTCTACGACCTCGCGGCGGAACGGGTGCGCGCCGAGCTCGTGCTGCCGCTCGACAAGAGCGGCAGCGGCGAGGGCCGGCTCGCGATCCATGCCCTCTCGGATGAGATCGTGCGGCTGGCCGTGGGGCAGTCCGGCATCGCGGCGACGCGGATCGTCTTCCTCAATCACGAGGACAAGCGGATCTGGAGGGTGGACAGCGATGGGGCGGGGCTGGCGCCGGTGTCGCCCGCGGGGGTCGCGACGATGTCGGCGGTGTGGGCGCCGGACGGCGGCCGGATCGCGTACACGCAGCTTTCCAGGGACGGCTCCAAGCCTATCGTGGTGCAGGCGCTGGCGACGGGAACGCGGACCGTGCTGCCGACCACCGCGGCGTCCCAGAACATTACACCGGCCTTCGCGCCGGACGGTCGGAGCCTCTTGTTCGCGCGGATGTCGGAGCGCGGCGTGGGACTCTATGTCGTGAATGTACAGGACCTTTGCTGCGTCGAGCCATTGACCGGCGGACGGTTTGCAGAAAACTTCTCGCCTGCCTATTCTCCGGACGGACGACGGGTCGTGTTCGTCTCGACGCGCGCGGGCGGTCAACAGATCTATACGATGGCCGCCGACGGCACTGATCAGGAGCTGCTGGTGCCGTTCGATTACGGAGAGACGGGCAACTCCAACGCCCCCGAATGGTCGCCCGACGGGACCGCGATCGCGTTTCATCGCGAGGTGGGCGGGGCTCCGCAGATCTGGGTCTTCGAGCTGGCCGGCCGCCGGCTCAAGGCGCTGAGCTCGCTCGGCCGCAACGAGGATCCCAGCTGGGCACCGGACAGCCGGCATCTGGTCTTCGTCTCCAACCGGAGCGGACGGCGCCAGCTGTTCGTGGTCGACACGGAGACCAACCGGGTTAGGCAGATCGTGACGCCGGCATCCGCTCGCTTACCGGCGTGGTCGCGCCCGTTGGCACGCGCGCACTAGCAACCTTCACCCTCGCGGAGTGGAACAATGCGCCGACACGACCTGGTGCCTCTGGCCCTCCTGGCGGTCGCTCTGGCAGGCTGCCACCACCGCAAACCGGAAACGACGGTGCCCCCGGCTCCCGCGCCCAGCCCGTCCCCTGCGCCGCCGGCGCCACCGCCCCCCCCGCCGCCAGCGTCCATGGGGGAAAGCGCGACGGAAGTAACCCGCCGCGTCGCCGCCGAGCTCGCCAACGTCATCCACTTCGACTACGACAAGGACCTCATCAAGCCGGAAGATCAGCCGATCCTCGACAGCAAGGCCGCGATCCTGAAGGCGAATCCCGCGCTGCGCATCCGGATCAGCGGCCACTGCGACGACCGCGGCTCCGATGAGTACAACCTGGTGCTCGGCAACAAGCGGGCCCTGGCGGCCAAGCGCTATCTCGAGAGCAAGGGCATCGACGGCAGCCGGATCGAGGTGACTTCTCTCGGGGAGGAACGGCCGGTGGATCCCGCCAGCAACGAGACGGCATGGGCCAAGAACCGGCGCGACGAGTTCGAGATCCTCGCGGGCGGGGACCGGCTGGTATCGCCGCGGTGAGCTCTGTGCTGGGAGCCAGCGGTCGGGCGGTCCGGCGGTCGACCGCTCTGATCGCCCTGACCGCCTTGACCGTCCTGTCCGCGTGCGCCACGAAGGGCCAGGTGCGGCTGCTGGAGGGGGAGCTCCGCTCCCTGCGGATCGAGACGGCCCGGCGCGATTCGGCGCGGGCGGCAGCGTTGGCCGCGATGATCGTGTTACAGCAACGGATCCTCGACTCGGTCGCCGCAGGGCGTGAGGCGGTGCGGACGCTGGATGTGCACCTGAAGGGTGACATGGTGGAGCTGCAGCGCCAGATGCTGCAGGTCCAGGAATTGACCGGACAGAGTCAGCAGCGGCTGACCCAGCTCAAGGCGCAGATCGACGCGAATGCCGAACGGGCGGAAGCCGCGGGAGGAGCCCGGCAGCCGCTCCCCTCCGACAGCACGGGCCGTCCCTCCGCTGGAGCGGCGGTGCCGACGGCCGATCAGATGTATGAGAGCGCGCGGCGCCAGCAGGTGAGCGGTGCGCAAGGCACGGCACGACTCGCGTACCAGGAGCTGGTCAAGAGCTATCCCACCCATCCCCGGGTCCCCGACGCCCTCTTCTATATCGGCGAAAGCTTCGGGAGCGAAGCCCCCGATTCGGCGGTCGCCTATTACTCGCAGGTGGTGGCGCGCTTCAAGGATTCCCCCCGGGCGCCGACCGCGCTCTACCGGCTGGGCCGCATCGAGGCGCAGCGCCAGCGCACGGCCGCCGCGCGGCAGTACTACGAGCGTCTCATTCGGGACTATCCCACCTCCGACGAAGTCGAGCTCGCCCGGGAGGCCCTGAAGAACCTGCGTCCCTGAGGGCGGTCTACCGAATGCCACGGCCCACGGGCGAAATGCCGTTCCTCGAGCACCTCGAGGAGCTCCGCAAGCGCCTGCTGTGGAGCCTGCTCGCCGTGGTGATCGGATTCGCCCTCGGGCTGTGGATGGTGGATCACTTCCAGCTCATCACGGTGCTCAAGCGCCCGATCGCTCCGCTGATCCCTGGTGGGCAGCTCACGGTGCTGTCGCCCACCGAGCCGCTCATGATCGTGCTCAAAATGGGATTCATCGTGGGATTGGTGCTGGCCTCTCCGGTGGTGCTGTGGCAGCTCTGGGCGTTCTTGTCGCCGGCGCTCTACGAGAAGGAGAAAAAAACGCTGGTGCCGGCGCTCTTCGTCGGGCTGCTGCTCTTTCTGGGCGGGGCGCTGGCGTCGTTCGCGTTCGTGGTGCCGCAGGCGCTGCGCGTGCTGCTGAGTTTCCAGAAGGGCGCCTTCGCCACGATGATCACCTTCGACGCGTATTTCTCGTTCGTGATGCAGCTGGTGCTGGCGCTCGGGCTCTCCTGCGAATTGCCGCTCTTGATGATCATTCTCGCGGCGCTGGGCGTGATCGCGACGCCGCTGCTGCACCGGATCCGGCCCTACGCCATCGTGGGCAGCTTCGTGGCGGGAGCGATCCTCTCGCCGGGCGCCGACGTACTCTCCATGTTCATGCTCACGATTCCGCTGCTCTTTCTCTATGAGATCGGCGTCGCCGGCGTCTGGCTGGTGCAGCGGCGGCGGCTCCGCGCGCAGGCGGCCCTGGGAGCTGGCGCGGGCCTGCTGCTGCTCTGCGGCCTGGCGGCGCCGGCGCGAGCGCAATTGCCGGTCCCGCCGCGACCACCGGCGGGTCAGCTGCCGCTGGGCGGCCGGCTGCCGGGTGACACCCTCCGGCCGGCCGCGCCGCGGCAGCTCGATACGGCGAGCGCACGGCGGCTGGGCCTCCCCTCCGCTCCCAAGCGCGGCTTCCCCGTGGCCGACTCGATCCTGTCGCAGCTGCTCGACTACGAGGGCTACGCGGCCACCCGCTATCAGGCCGACAGCGCCAGGGTCGAGGCGACCGACCGCAAGGTGGAGCTCAAGGGCAACGCGATGACGGAGCGCGCGGGCTCGGTGCTCGAGGCCGCCGCGATCCGCTACCAGGAAGGCGCCTGCACGGTCGAGGCCGAGGGAGAGCCGCATCTTTTCCAGGGGGGCCAGGTGCTGATCGGGACCTCGGCGCGGTTCGATACCTGCACCGAGCGCGGGGTGGTGCGGGAAGCGCTCACCAACTTCCAGCAAGGGAGCGCGAACTGGTTCATCCGGGGCAACCTGGCGGTGGATTCCAGCCGGAGCCGGCTGTTCGGCGGCCACGCGGAAATGACGAGCTGCGATCTGCCGGTTCCCCATTATCACTTCTCGTCCCACCAGATCAAGTGGATTTCGAAATCGGTCATGGTGGCGCGCCCCGCGGTGCTCTATATCCGCGACGTCCCCATCGCCTGGATTCCCTTTCTCTTCCAGGACACCAAGCCGGGCCGGCGTTCCGGCATTCTGATTCCGCAATTCGGCTTCAACGACATCGTGCGGAATTCGCGAACCTACAACCGGCAGGTCACCAACATCGGGTACTACTGGGCGCCCAACGATTACTTCGACGCCCAGGTGCAGCTGGACTGGTTCAGCAAGCGCTACCTCAGCTTCGGGATCAGCGCGAATTACCGGGTGCGCAACCGCTTTTTCGGCGGCGGACTGAGTTACAGCGAGAACCACGAATCCGGCGGGAGCGTGTCGCACTCGATCGACTGGAAGCACGACCAGCGCTTCAGCGTGACGACCACGCTGGGTCTCGACGTGCACTATTCGACCAATTCCGCGCTGATCGCGCGGAACTCGATCGATCCCCTGGTCACGACGCAGGAGATTCGCAGCAGCGGGCGCTTCACCAAGACGTTTCCCTGGGGCAGCCTCGATGCGGGGCTCAACCGCCGCGAGACGATCACCAACGGCAGCGGAGACATGACGCTGCCCTCGCTCACCCTGACGCCCAAGCCACTCGATTTCGGGAGGGCCGTGACCTGGTCGCCCAACCTGAGTTTCACCAACAGCTACAGCTTCAAGACCCCCCTGGGCACCCTGCTGACGCCGGGAAGCAGCGGGGGAGTGGACACCACGAAGCTGACCGGCGGCACCCGCGCGTCGACCCTCAGCATGGACACGCCGCTGCGAATCGGATCGTTCAAGCTGCCGCTTTCGCTGACGGCCGTCGATCGCCAATCGACCGGACGCGACTCGAGCATCTTCAAGGTGCCCAACCTGGACACGCCCGAGCCGGACGACTCGGTCACGGTGACCCAGTATCGCAAGGGCAGCTTCAGCACCACTTTCGACTGGACCACCCAGATTCAGCTCCCCATCCTCTTTCGCTCGAGTTGGAAGTTCACCCCCTCCCTGGGGATCGGGAATTCGCTGGAGGGTGCGCCCTTCGCGGTCCGCAACACGCTGACCGGCGGCGGGTTCGTGCACCAGGGCAAGCGGTTCCGGCTGGGCGCCTCGCTCTCGCCGACGTTCTTCGCGTTTCTGCCCGGCCTCTTCGGCATCGCCAAGATCCGCCACAGCATTTCGCCGAGTATCAGCTACAGCTCTTCGCCGCCAGCGTCGGTCTCGGCCGAGTTCGCGCGGGTGATCGCGGGGCCGGGGCGCGCGCCGGTGCTGACGAGTCCGGCCTCCCAGAGCCTCTCGCTCTCGCTGAGCCAGAATTTCGAGGCGAAAGGCCGGCCGGCGCCGGGCGACTCGACGGGGACGAGCGTCAAGAAGTTCAAGCTGCTGAGCATCACCACGAGCTCGATCGCCTACGACTTCGAGCAGGCGAAGCTGCCCGGCCGCACCGGATGGTCCACCGGCATTCTCAGCAATCAATTGGTCAGCGATTTGATTCCCGGCTTCAACCTGAGCTTGAGCCACGAGCTCTTCGAGGGGCCGGTGGGCTACAAGGGGTCCAAATTCAGCCCCTTTCTCTCCAGTGTGAGCACAGCGTTCTCGATTACGGAGAACACCCTGCGTGCGGTCGGCTCGATGTTCGGGCTGGCCAAGCGGCCCAGCGGGGGGCTGCAGACCAATCCAGCGCAGGACCTGGGCGTCGGCGGGGTGCCGCGGCCCAACGACATCCGGCGCAGCAACCTGCTGCAGCCGGTGCAGAACCTGAGCCGGGGTGGGGTCCCGTTCTCGACCAACGTGACGCTGAACATCTCGCGCACCCGGTCGTCCACCGCCGCGAATGGGACGGTGACCAAGGGGACGAACAACAGCAGCATCGGGCTCAACACGCGATTTTCCCCGACCCGTTTCTGGGGCGTGACCTGGGCGACGCAGTACAACACGGCGCAACACAAATTCGAGTCGCAGCAGCTGCAGCTTTCGCGCGACCTGCACGAGTGGCGCGCGTCCTTCAGCTTCCAGAAGAACGCCAATGGAAACTTCGCTTTCTTTTTCTCGGTGTTCCTGACGGATTTCCCGGATATCAACTACAAGTACAACCAGACCTCGATCAGGCCGGAGGGACGCTAGGACTTCCGTCTTTCCGTCCTTCCGTCTTTCCGACTAGCTTCTCCCTCATGCCGCCACCGTCTGTCGTGCTCGACGGCCGCTCGCTCACGCTCCAGGACGTGGTGCGGGTGGCACGGGAAGCGCGTGCCGTGGTCGCCCTCGCGCCGGAGGCGCTCGACGCGTTGGCGCGGACGCGCGCCGTGGTGGAGCAGGCGATCGCGCGCGGCGACGTGATGTACGGTGTCAACACCGGTTTCGGCAAGCTCGCCGGCGTGCGGATCGACCCGGCCCAGCTGGGACAACTGCAGCTCAACCTGATTCGCAGCCATGCGGCCGGGGTTGGAGCGCCGTTCCCCGCTGAGCTCGTGCGCGCCATGCTGCTGCTCCGGGCGAACGTGCTGGTCCGGCCCACCAGCGGTGTTCGCCCACTGCTTCCCGAAGCCGTGGTGGCTCTACTCAATGCCGGCATTGTCCCGCTGGTTGCCGAACAGGGAAGCGTGGGGGCCAGCGGAGACCTTGCTCCGCTGGCTCATCTGGCGCTCGCCCTCCTCGGGGAAGGTGAGGTACTCACGCGGGCAGGTGGTCGCGGACCTGCGGGGGAGGCGCTGCGGGTGGAGGGCCTTGCCGCGTACCGCTTCGCACCGAAGGAAGGCCTGGCCTTCATCAACGGCACCCAGGCCCAGACCGCGGTCCTGGCGCTGCTGGTCCATGACGCGGAGGTACTCTGGCGCACCGCTCTCGGGGCCACGGCGATGAGTCTCGAAGCGCTGCGCGGCACGCCGACCCCGCTCGACCAGCGGATTCACGAACAGCGGCCGCACGACGGCCAGCGGCGCGCCGCGGCGCTCCTGCGCGAGCTCCTGGCCGGGAGCGAGATCCGCGAGTCGCACCGGGAGAACGATCCCCGGGTGCAGGACGCCTATAGTCTTCGCTGTGCACCCCAGGTGCTGGGCGCGGTCGGCGACGCGATCGCCTTCGCGCGGCAAGTGTGCGAGGTCGAGCTGAATGCCTCGACTGATAACCCGCTGGTATTCGAGAACGGCGAGGTGCTCTCCGGCGGGAACTTCCACGGCCAACCGGTGGCGCAAGCGCTCGATTTCCTGGCTATCGCTCTGGTGACGCTGCAGGCGCTGGCCGAGCGGCGGGTGGAGCGGCTGGTCAATCCCGATCTTTCCCAGGGGCTGCCTGCCTTTCTCACCGCGGACGCCGGTCTCTCTTCCGGGTACATGATGGTGCAGATCACCGCCGCTTCCCTGGTCGCGGAATCGCGCGCGCTGGCGCACCCGGCGAGCATCGGTTCGATTCCGACCGACGCCAATCAGGAGGACTTCGTGCCGATGGGCATGGCCGCGGCACACAAGGCGCGGCGTATCCTGGCCAACGCCCAGCGGGTGGTGGCCGCCGAGCTGCTGTGTGCGGCCCAAGGCCTGGAATTCTTGCGGCCATTACGGCCCGGCCGGGGTGTCGAGGCACTTTACGAGAGGATCAGAAGGGAGCCCGACGGAGTTCAAGCCCTGCAGGACGACCGACCGCCTGCCCTTGATCTGGAACGACTCGCTAAGACCGTCTCTGACGGTGCATTGGATCCAGCAGGCATCTAAATAGGTGTTTTATTCAATACCCGACCTTCACTTCGCTCCAGATCGGCGCATGAAACCCGTGCTTGCGCCTCCGTCAGCCCCGTGACGGACCCTCCCACCCCGCTGGCGACTATGGCTTATCCTACCTCAGTATCGTTTGCCTCGTTAAAGAGAAGCTGTCAGCCTTTCCGCCGATCAGCTCGTACATATGGAAGCGGACGACGTGACATTCACTGATTTTGTCCCGAATCCGACAACGCCCCTGGAGTCCGTTATCTGTACCGAGAGGGTATACGTTCCAGTGAGACCGTACGAGTTTACCAGAAACGTGTCACTATTGTTCGGATAGCCGGGCATACCAGACCAGATGTAACTGTAGGGTGGCACCCCATCAGTAACTGTCGACGCGTATGAGCAGGTGACGTTTGGTCGAATGCTGGCCTTACCTGAAATCGTCACCGATAAGGGAGCATAGACTTGGACCTGCACCACGTTCTGAACTCCCTGCGCACTAGCCGTGATGTTAGCCGTTCCAGGGGCAACTCCCGTTAGGGTCGTGCTTGCAACGCCGAGAGGACCTCCGGGAGGGGAGTTAGTGTTAGTAGGACTGACGGCTTGCACTATGCTTGAATTCGAGCTCGTCCAGGTGACCGGTGTGGTCCCGCCATAAGGCTGGCCAAACTGATCCAAGAAGTTGGCCGCCAAGTAGGACGAGTATCCAGCGGTAACAACCGGCGATGCCGGCGAAAACGAAATCGATTGCACGCCCTTGACTTGTAAAGCCTTCGTCCCTGCTACTCCGTAAAGGTTGGCAGTGAGGGTAGTAGTTCCTTGAGCGTAGGCGTGAACTCGCGCGGTGGAGATAAGATTGGCAGCGGAGGGATTGCTGCTACTCCAAACAGCCGTTCCAGTCCGGGTTACTGTTGTCCCGTACTGATCCGTGGCGGTGGCAACATAATCATAATTCTCGCCTACATAGATTGAGCCCGGTCCGCTAATGGAAACTGAGGACGGACTTCCTATGTCTAAGTGTACCGCCTTACTTCCGCAGGTACCATAGGACGGGTCGCTACTGACGCAATCAACTCGTAGGTCGGTGAAGCCGGAGGATGCTCCCGTGAATGCCCAACCTTGACCGGCGGCAGTCGTTACTGTGCCAGGCGTCGCAATCCGGCTGTCGAAGACCGTCCAGTTGTTAAATACGGCGTAACCGTTGGGCGTAACAGAATAGATGCCGCCGCAGGTTGA
>DASYPD010000267.1:0-6003 GCA_036007005.1 Gemmatimonadales bacterium | reverse complement strand
CGATGGATCGTCACCTGTTCGACAAGTGGCTCTCAGTGGCTGAAAGCGCCGCAAAGCTGCCAAAGCTTGATGGAGGCCTCTGGCATCCCTACAGGCGGAAATGGGCCACTGAGCGGAAGGGTCATTCGCTCAAGGACGTTGCGGCAGCGGGCGGCTGGAAGGACACAGAGACCCTTCTGCAGTGTTATCAGCAGCCCGATACAGAAACGCTCCTCGCCGTTATGAGCGAGGAGCGCAAACTCCGGGAAGTCGCTTCAGGAGCCTCATAGCCCCGAGAAACGGCACCCCAAACAGCACCCCAACTTTGTAACTCATCGGGACGGCGGGATTTGAACCCGCGACCCCCTGAACCCCATTCAGGTGCGCTACCGGACTGCGCTACGTCCCGTTATTCCGGTGTATCACTACTACGGCAAGAACCCGCGATCCCCCTGACGCGGAGCCGTTCCGTCAGGAGCGGCGAAGCGTGCGCCTGCATGAACTCTTCTCGTGCCGATCTCCGGGCGCATACCCCATTCAGGTGCGCATCACGACGGGACCGAAGGTCCCGCGGGACGGCTCGCCAGCGGCTGCCTGCAGCCGGTGGCGAGCTCAACCGGACTGCGCTACGTCCCGTGACTCCGGGTGGAAAACTTACTGCGGTTTCCGCATCTCTCGCCACTCAGCCGCTCACACCTCGGAACATCGTCGAGAACTGCGGGTTGGCGCGCTCGAGATCCCCGGTGATCGCCCCATGCGCCAGCGCCCAGCTCGTAAACCCTGGGGGCGGATGGCGGATCTCGTCGATGTGAAGATAGCTGGCATTCTTGATGGTCTCCCAACCCTTGAGCTCGGCCAGGTCCGCCTGGCGCAGATCTGCCGTACCGAGCGAGGCAGCACCGATCTCAGCGCCCTTGAGCACCGTCCCGCGCAGATCGGCGCCCGTCAGATTCACCCCGCTGAGATCGGCGCCTTCGAGATTGGCCCCCTGCAACATCGCACCGCTCAGATTCGCCTCCCGCAAGCTCGCGCGGAGCAGTCGCGCCCCCTGCAGATCGATGCCCTCGAGCCACGCTCCGTCCAACCGCACTCCCGCCAGCGAGATCCCGTTGCGGTTGAGGTCCTGCAGGGCGTCGACCCGGCCCCCGCTGCCTCCCTTGCCCTGCGCGCTGTTCACCACGGTCCAGGCCTGATAGTTGGACGCCTTGCGCGCTTCCAGCGCGGCGGCGGCTTCCGCTTTCCGGCGCTCGCCCCGGCGGGCCCAGAGCTGGTAGGCCGCGAACAGCAGCGCGAGCAGCTCGGCGCCCGCCCAGGATTGCTGCAGCCAGAACGCCCAGGCCGGAACCGCGCGCGCATGGCCCGTCGAATCCGTCGCGGCGGCATTGGGTAGCGGCCCGCGCTGCGACACTCCCAGCCGGACCGCCGTACTGAGCAGCACGAGAACCAGGATCACGGCGGGCAGCCGCCACGAACGGAGAGAGGAGGAGCGCATGAGCGCATTCTACGAAGGCGGCGGGCCGCTCGCCAGAGACGCTATCTTCCGGCATGACCTCCGCACCGTCGCTCGGCGCGCGGCCGCTTCGCATCGCCTACATCACTAAAGAGCCGCTTCCCAGCACAGACGCCGCGACGGTCCAGATCGTCCAGACCGCTTCCGCGCTCGCGCGGGCCGGCGCCGAGCTCGATCTCTTCGTTCCGGTGCCCGCCCTCGGGGGTCGGCGGTCGGCCGAGGCACTCCGGGCCGAGCTGCGCGCGCAGTATCACACGTCCTGCGATTTTGGCCTCCGCCCGCTCGCCACCGGGCTGCGGCCCCTCGAAACGGTTTCGGTCGGATTGCACTGGATCGCCGCCGGCCTGGCCG
Source organism: Gemmatimonadales bacterium (assembly GCA_036007005.1). Taxonomy (GTDB): domain Bacteria; phylum Gemmatimonadota; class Gemmatimonadetes; order Gemmatimonadales; family GWC2-71-9; genus JABFSM01. The sequence continues at coordinate 4,163 of DASYPD010000267.1, read as the reverse complement.
CCGCCCGCGATCATTACGACCTGGTGCACACCCGCGACGTCCAGAACGTGCTCTTCGGGCTCGCGGCGGGCTGCCGGGTGAGCTACGAGAGTTATCGCACCCCGGATAGCCCGCCGGCGTTGGTGCGCGGCGTGCTGCGCCGGGCCTTCGCCGCCCCCCGCTTTCTCGGCCAGATCACCCATTCCCGCTTCGCGCGGGAGCGCTATGTCGCGAGAGGCTACCCGGCGGAGAAAATTCGCACCATCTACAACGGGTTCGATCCGGAAGCGTTTGCGATCGAGCGGAGCCCGGCGGAAGCACGCCGCCTGCTCGGGTTGCCCGAGCGGGTTACGGTGGCATACGCCGGCCGGATTGCCGAGCTCAAGCGCATCGATCTCCTGCTCGACGCCGCGGCGGCCACCCCGGAGCTCTCCTGGCTCCTCGCGGGGGACAGCGAAAGCGCCGAAGCGGCGCCCTTCGTCGCGCGGGCTGCCACGCTCCCCAACGTGACCTTGCTGGGGTACCGCGCCGGAACGGCGCTCGCCCCCGCGCTGCAGGCGGCCGACATCCTGGTGATCCCGCCGAGCGCCGAGCCGCTGCAGCGCTTCGGTTCGACCGTGCTGCCACTCAAGGTCTTTCAGTATCTGGCGGCCGGTCGCCCGCTCGTCGTGGGTGACGTCGCCGATACCGCGGAGCTGCTGCAGCAGGACGCCACCTGCCTGCGGGTCCCGCCGGACGAGCTGCCGCCGTTCGTGGCCGCGATTCGCTCGCTCGCGGAGGATCCGGCGCGCCGCGCCCGGTTGGGCAGCGCCGCGCGTGCTCTGGCGCAGGGCCTGAGCTGGGACGCGCGGGCCAGCCGGATGCTCGAGTATTTCCGCGAACGGCTCGCGGCGAGCGAGAGCCGATGACCCGCCGGCCGCTGCTTGCCGCCCGCGCTTGATGCTGCCGCTGGCGGTCGTGCATTACTCGGCGGATGACCCGCGCAGCTCGGTCGGCGGCGTGCAGCGTTTCGCCCGCAACCTCGAGCGCATCTTCGCGGAAGTCCGCTTCCTCACGCCCCGTTCGCGCGACCGCGCCCTGCTGCTGCAGCACCGCATTCCCGTCATCTGCGACAACCAGTTGGTGCGCGACTGGCCGGTCGACTATCCCCTCATCGGATTCCAGCACGGGGTGGCGGCGGTGAAGTTCGCGGCGACCCGCTCGTTCGGCCACTGGAGGCTGGCGCGGGCGCAACGGCGCGCGGCCGCCCGGCCGAACACGCTGTGGGTCGCCTGCGCGGAATGGGTCGGTACCACCTTCGCGCAGCTCTACGGCAATGGAGCCGCGCACGTCGTCTATTACCCCGTGGACACGGAGCGCTTCGACGGCCAGCTCGCCAATACCGGCTCGCGGCTCATCCTGCACGACGCGCGCACCCGGCATAAGGGCAAGCACTGGATGCCCCGGCTGCAGCGCGCCTTTCCGCCCTGGCGCTTCGAGCCACTCGACTGCCCCCCGGAGCTCGTGCCGGAGCGGATGCGCCAGGCGCGCGCGTTCGTCCATCTGAGCAGCTACGAGGGCAACAGCCTGGTGTGTGGTGAGGCCATGGCGATGAACCTTCCGTGCCTCCTGACCCGCGTCGGCCTGCTGCGCGACGCCGACGGACCGCGCGAGGTCTGGGCCTTGGATCCCCGGCTGTTGCGCGGCACGCCGGTGGCGCTCTTCGGCGAGGTCGAGCGTTTTCTCGCCTCGCTCCCGACCCGGTCCTATCAGCCGCGCGAGTGGATCCTCGCCCACGCCACGCTCGCGCACGCCGAGGCGCGCTGGCGGCAGGTGCTACTGGACTTTCAGGCGCTGTCGGGGTGGGAGCTGGGACTCTCGCCGGAGCCTCAGGGCCAACGGTAGAGCGCGATCGCCGCCTGCTGGGCGCGGCCCTCGTCACTGATCAGTAGCAGGTGATCTTTGGTGATCGCTACTCCCTCGGCGTGACTATGGTGTCCCGGGAGCGGGCGCGCGAATACCACGCCGCCCCCGGGTGTAAGCTCGATCAGCGCCCGCTCGACCGAGGCCACCAGCACGTAGTTGCCGCTCAGCGGATCGATGGTGATATCGGAGGGATGCAGGCTGCGCCAGCGATTGGCGCCAATTACCCGCGCGAGCGGGACCGTGAGAGGAGCCGCCTGCGGCTGGCTCCCGGCCCCAAGTTTCCAGCGGTAGATGACCAGGGAGCCCTGCAGAGTCTTGCTCCAGACATTCTTGCAGGCCAGCAGGAGAGAGTTACTGGCAGTCTCGAATGCCACCCCCTCGAACTCGCACTGCCGCCCGAGCCCGGTGTCGATGACATGGTAGGCGACGCGCTCGCGATCCGCACCCTCCTTGAACTCGTACAGCTTGCCGTTGCTCGACAGCAAATACACGCTGCCGCCCGCCACGGTAATCCCCTCGAAATCGGCTCGCACCAGGGGACCCAGCAGAAAATCCTTGACAATGGCGCCGCGGCGATAATCGATCTCGAAGACGCGGCCCACTTCATCGTCGTGGGCGAACAGCCTCCCGTCCGGCGTGAGGGCAAGTCCCGAAATCTCGCGCAGCTTCTTGGGCAAGAGCCAGCGCGCGATGGGCTTCTCTCGCGACTTGCCGGTATCGGGCCGGCTCAGCGCGGAGTCAAGCCGCGCCTCGCGTTCGGCCAGCAGGGCGCTGTCGCTCGCGGGCGGCTTGGCATCGGGGGAAGGTTGGCAGGAGGGTCCTGCCAGCGTCGCCGCGAGCAGCAGTGCAGTCGCCATCCGCTTCATCCCTGCTCTTTGGCCGTCGCCGCGGCGCCCAGCTCGACGTCCGCCGACTCGACCGCGTCACCAGCGGCCGCCCGAATCGCGGTGAGCAGCTTATCGCGGGTGACGGATTTCCGCATCCGCACGAGATAGTACAGCTCGGACGGAGTTCCCTCGTTGGTCACCACCTCGTTCAGCGTCCAGCGTTTGACGGCCTGCTCGAGAACCTGCTCGATCAAGGGCTGCGCCTCGCTGATGCGCCGCGTCGTGATCGTCACCAGCGAATCGTACTTGGGCTTCTTGCCATCCGGGCCGACCAGTGCCCGGACCCGGTCGAAGCGCTCTTCGAGGGCGGCGATCTTCTTCGGCGTCAACGCGACGACCAGGTCGCGATCCGGGACCTCCTCGCCTCCCGATGCACCCGCCAGCTCGTTCAGCGGCTCGGCCCATTGCGCGGCAGCGGTCGGCTCGAGCGCGTTGCGGCCGAAGCCGTAGCGCCAGGTAGCCAGCAGCACAAAGTTGAAAATGAAGGAGACCAGCGCGGCTACGGTCATGACCTGCACCCCGGCCGCGAATCCGACCGCGATCGCCAGGAAAATGAAGGTCACTTCCCGCGCGTCTTCCACCCGGGTGCGGAAACGCACGCCAGCCACGACTCCCGCCAGGCTGAAGGCCAGCGCCAGACTGTTGCGCACGACCAGGATGATGCCAGCCACCACGATCGGCAGGATGATCAGCGCCTGCACCAGCGCCTGATTGTGGCCCTTGGCACGCGGGACCGACATGTAGACCCAGCTCACCGGCAGCATCAGCAGCAGGGTGCCCAACAAGCTGAGCGCCGTGCTGAGCACCAGATCGAGCCGGGGGGGCAGCCCGATCGGGGCCAGCCCGGGCAGACGATGGATGGCCACCGTGTCCTGCAAAGTCTGCGCCCCCTGGGTGAGTTCCTGGAGCCGCTCGCCCGAAAAAACCACTCGGTCAACGATCGGGAAGAAATGGAGCAGAATCCCGGTGACTCCGGCCAGCACAGCGTAGTATGCCAGCAGCCGCCGGACGGGCCGTTCGGAACCCAGGGAGAGGGTGTCGAGCAAACGCTTGAGCCAGCCCATGAATCCGTCCCTTCGGTCGTCTCGAGGGGAGACGACGACTAGGGCCGGAGCAGCACGAATATCAGGCCAGCGATTGCCAGCGTTGCGACGGCGGCCAGCACGATGATCAAGGTGCGCTCGCGGCTTCCGGAGGGGGCGGGGGCAGTGCCGGCGGGCGCCGTTTCTCCGGCCTGCATGCGCTTCCGCTCCGCACTGCCCTCGGGAAGCGAGCGCTCCAGCGTTTCCGCCGCGGCTAACAGGCGGAGTGCACCCAGCAGCTCTTCGGCACTCTGGTAGCGACCCGCGGGATCCTTGACGAGGGACTTCTGCAGAATGGGATCGAGCGCGG
>DASYPD010000266.1:0-1995 GCA_036007005.1 Gemmatimonadales bacterium | reverse complement strand
TGCCGCCTACGCCGACGCCACGGCGGACCAGGTGCTGCTGCTGCCCGGGGCGCCGCTCCACGTGGAGGTGGAGGACCTGACCGGCGACGGCCATCCCGACCTGCTGCTGGCGCGCGAGTGGGGCTCGATTCTGCTGCTGCGCAACGACGGGCACGGCCACTTCGCGGTGGCGCCCGCCTCCTGGGGCCTCGAGCAGTGGAGCAGTCGCTGGAACGGGCTGGCCACGGGGGATCTCGATGGCGATGGCCGGCTCGACCTCGTGGCCACCAGCTGGGGGCGGAACACCGCGGAGCACGCGGACAGCGCCCGGCCACTCTGGCTGATTCATGGGCCGTTCGGGGCGGGGGGAGAAGAAGAGATGCTGCTGGCGCAGCAGGATCCCCGCCTGGGCGCGCTGGCCCCGCTCAACGACTATGCGCGGGTTAGGCTCGCGGTCGCGGGCCTCGCCGGCCGAATCGGCACCTTTGCCGCCTACGCCGACGCCACGGCGGACCAGGTGCTGGGGCCGCTCGCCGTGCGTGCCGCGCGGCTGCGCGCCGTGACGCTGGATCACCTGGCGTTCCTCAACCGCGGCGACCATTTCGAGGCGGTACCGCTGCCGCCGGAGGCGCAGCTCGCGCCGGCCTTCGCGGCGGGCATCGCGGACTTCGACGGGGACGGGAATGAAGACGTCCTGCTCAGCCAGAATTTCTATCCGACCGCCCTCGGCACCCAGCGCTACGACAGCGGGCGCGGCTTGCTGCTGCTGGGCGATGGGAAAGGCGGGATGCGCGCTCTCTCGGCTCAGGAGTCAGGACTGCTGGTCTATGGGGATCAGCGCGGGGCCGCCTACGCCGATTTCGATGGCGACGGCCGGCTGGATCTCGCGATCGCTCAGAACGGCGCGCTCACCCGCCTCTTCCACAATCGCGCGGGGGAACCGGGGCTTCGCGTGCGGCTCCAGGGACCCCCGGGCAATCCGGACGGCGTCGGAGCCCAGCTCCGGCTCGTCTATGGGGACCGCATGGGTCCGGTCCGGGAAATCCAGGCCGGCTCCGGTTACTGGTCGCAGAACGGCGCGGTACAGGTATTCGGTCTCGCGGGCATTCCGACGGCGGTCTGGGTGCGCTGGCCAGAGGGCGTAGAACGCCAGATCTCCTTACCCGGTGGGACGCGTGAGATCGTCGTCAGGCGGTAAGGCGCCCGTCAGCTGCCGGGACGCACAGCGGAGCTAGCTGCTCCCGTTCCGCAGGATTTCGACGCGGAGTTCGCTCCAGCCGTCCAGCTGAAAGTAGCGTACGCGGAGCTCGTGCCGCCCCCCGCGGAGCGGCGCTTCGTCGAGCATCGATTCATGCTGGCTCCAGCGGTCGATCACCAGCACGCCGTCCACCCAGACGCGAATGCCGTCATCGCTGATGGTGCGGAGGTTGTAGCTGCCTGGCGGAAGGGTGACGGTCGTGGTGGCTTCGAGCGCCCAGCGTTCGCGCGGCAGCTCGGCGAGTTGCGGCCGGTACCACTCGAAGTCGAGTCGAGCGAGCTCCCGGACCAGCAGAGGCGGCTCGCGCAGCAGCCGAGCGAAGACCGTGGAATCCCCGCGGACGTCGGAGCTGTCGCTCCAGGCGAGGGCGCGCGCCACCCAGCCCACGACCGGCTCGTAGTGCGCATAGGAGAAGCGATACGGCGTGCCGGCCCGTCGCGGGATTCCGCCCGGCGACATGGTGGCGGCGCCGGTGTACGCGAGGACCAGTTCCCAGTCGCCGGCGGAATCACGCGCGGGCGTGACCGCAACGGTGTCGCCCATGGTCCCCGCGCTGCGGGAGAGCAGCGTGATGCCGCGGCGGGTGATGACTCGCCACGCCCCCGGCGGCCCCAGCGTACGGAGGCGCAGGGGGATCGCGTGGCTGCTGTCCACGGGCCAGAGCTTGGGCGAGCGCCAGTCGTAAGGTCCCCATTCATCCACGACGATGGCGGAGCGATCGCGGCGGGTTAGCAACGAGGCCGGGGCGCTGCGCGGGG
>DASYPD010000265.1:0-3629 GCA_036007005.1 Gemmatimonadales bacterium | reverse complement strand
CCTGGCTCGACGCGGGCGCCATCGGGGAGTGGCACCTGGCGGAATTCCAGGTCTCCCGCACGTCCGCCGATGCGGGCCTGGCGCGAAGCAGCGAGCCCTGGCGAGGGAGACAGGTCGAAGCCAGCGGCGGCGTGCTGCTTGACCACGGTACCCATTTCGTCTATCAGTTGCTCGACGTGGCGGGGATGCCGGCCGCGGTGCAATGCTGGACCGGGACGCTGCGCCATCGCCACTATGACGTCGAGGATACCGCTCATTTGCTGCTGGACTTCGGCGGACGGCTCGGGGTGGTCTTCCTGACCTGGGCCGCGGATCGCCGGGAAAACCGGATCCGCTTTACCGGCAGCGACGGCAGCATCGAATGGTCCGGGGGTACGCTGCGGTTGCTCGGGAAGCACGGACCGCTGGAGCGCGACTTTTCCGTCGAGCTGGACAAAGCGAGCTATTATCGCTGGTTTGCGAGTCTGTTTCACGACTTTGCCGACTGCATCGAGCGGCAGGATACCACCGGCCCCCTGGAGGATATTGCCCGCGTGACGCACGTGCTCGAAGCGGCTTACGGCGCCCACGCCAACGGCTGCCGCGTGACCCTCTGAGTGAGCCGGACCACCCGGCTCGTCCTGCTGGCAATCGGCGCCGCGGTCGTGGCGCTGATGATCTGGAAGGCGGGTCCCGCGACCCTCTGGGCGGGGCTGCGCTCTTCCCTCTGGGTTGTGGCCGCCCTGATTCCCCTCTGGGCCACCGTCTACCTGCTCAACGCGGTGGCCTGGCGCATGCTCACCTCGAAGGGAGGAGCGGCTATTTCGCTCCCCCGCTCCCTGCTGATGACGGTGGTCGCTTTCGGGGTTAATTACTCGACGCCTTTTCTGAGTTTTGGTGGCGAGCCTCTCAAGGTGATCGCGGCGACGAAAGCGCTGGGCCGCTCCCGCGCGGTCGGATCCATTGTCGCCTACCGCCTGCTGCATGCGCTGGCGCACATGGTCCTGTTCCTGGCCGCGCTGCTGCCCGCGGCCATCCTGTTGCCCCACACGCCACTCGTGCTGGGCCTGATCCTCGGCGTCGGCGTGGTGCTGGTGGTCATCACCGTCTTTCTCCTCTCGCGGCACCGGGAAGGCATGGCGCTGCATGCGTTGCAACTGCTGCAACGGCTTCCTCTGCTCAAACGACTGGCGGTCCGGCTGGAGCCCCACACGGCGGTGCTCCACGAGATCGATACGCACGGCACCGCGATCTACAAATCGAACCCGCGACGCTTCTATGGCGCCCTCGGCGTCGAGGTCGTGGCGCGGGCGCTGTCCCTCGCGGAGTACTGGGTCATTCTCTATGGGCTGGGGCTGGGAACCGACCCGCTGCGAGCATTCGTGGTGGCGAGCTTTTCTTCCCTGGTGGTCAACGCGCTGATCTTCGTCCCCTTCGAGCTGGGGACCAAGGAGGGCGGGTTATTCCTGATTGCAGGCTGGCTCGGCATCGATCCGAGCCTTGGCGTCGCCGCGGCACTGCTGAGCCGCATCCGCGAGCTGACCTGGATCGCGATCGGCTGGGGTCTGGTCTGGACGGTGGAGTAGTGAGTAGTGAGTAGTGAGTAGTGAGTAGTGAGTAGTCCCTACTCTTAGTGCTTGCGCCGGGCGAGCTCCTTCTGCGCTTCGGTATGGCCATGGTCGGCCGCCCGCTGCAGCCACTCGAGGCCGCGCACCTCATCGGGGCGCGAGCCGCCCTTACCCTTGAGGAGGATCATGGCAAGCTGGTACTCCGCTTCGGGGTCGCGCAGCTCGGCGGCCTTGGAGTACCAGTAGCGCGCCCAGTTGTCGTCCCGCTTGACGCCGCGGCCGCGGGCGTAGCTTTCCCCCAGCCGCGTCATTGACGCGAGGTCGCCCGCCTCAGCGGCCTTGTGATACCAATAGACAGCCGCCGAGTCACTTCTGCGACGCCCGTCTCCCTCGGCATAACGCGCGGCGACGATCGCGTAGGCGTTCTGCACGCCCATGCCCGCGGCCACTTCCCACAGCCCGGCGGCTTTGGAGCGGTCGATGGACACGCCGAGGCCCGCCTCGTAGCGCCTGGCCATGAGCACCACGGCCTGGGTATCGGGCGCGCTGGGGTCCTGGGCCGCGAGCCCGAGATGCACCGAGGCGACCCGCTCGTCGCGCTTGACGCCGTGGCCTTCGGCGTAGAGCAGGCCGAGGTTGCGGCGCGCGGCCGAGCTGGAATCGGCCTCGCGCTGGCAGGATTCGAAGGCCGCTTCCCACGCGGCGGCCCGCATTGCTTCCGCGCAGCTGGCCGGTGCCGCGGGTGGCACGGCGGCGACGCTGCTGCTCTCGATGCGGGTCAGCGGCACCGGCCGGGTGGGCCGGATCGGGGTTTCGCTGCGGCGGCGCACCGGCGGGGCCAGAGCGGCAACGCTCTCGGCGGGAGCCGGCGGTGCGGGCGGCGGCGGGGCAAAGAGTCCCGCGCGGCGGGCGCCGTAGGCGGCGCCGCCGAGCAGCAGGACCCAGAGGCCCGCCGCGATCCAGGGGCGTTTTTCGAGAGGAATGTTGAAGCGCGACTTCCGCCTAACCCGCCCCCCCTCAGCGGGGCTCACCGCTTTCCCCTGCAGCGCGCGGGCGAAGGCGTCCATAGAGGCGAAGCGCCGCTTCGGATCCTTGGAGAGCGCCTGGTGGATCGTGGAGGAGACCTCCGCGGGGATATCGGCCACCAGGCGGGAGAGCGGGACCGCTTCCTCGAGCAGCTGCTTGGCGAGGACCTCGCGCACGTTCTCGCCCTCGAAGGGAACCCGGCCGCAGAGCATCTGGTACCCCACCACGGCGAGGGCGTACTGGTCGCTGCGCGGGTCGAGCGCGTGCTTGCCCATCGCCTGCTCGGGACTCATGTACTTCGGGGTGCCGACGACGACGCCGGTGCCGGTGATGGAATGGTCGGCTGAGACATCCATCGCCTTCGCGATGCCGAAATCCATCAGCATAACCCGGTTGGTCTTGCCCTCGATCATCAGGTTTTCGGGCTTGATGTCGCGGTGAACCACGCCCGCTTCGTGCGCCGCCTGGAGCGCCTCGGCTGCCTCCAGCAGAATCCGCCGCGTTTCCGCGACGGAGAGTCGCTGCTCCCGCGCGAGCACGTTCTTGAGCGTCTCGCCGCGGACCAACGGCATGAGGAGCCAGAGGATCCCCTCCGATTCGCCGACGTCATAGACCGGCACGATGTTGGCGTGCTGCAGCGCGCCGACGGCTTCCGCCTCGCGGCGGAAGCGGGTTACCAGTGCCTCGGTGAGAATGAGATCGGGCCGCAGCACCTTGAGGGCGAGTTCGCGCTTGAGGCGGCGATCGCGGACGGTGAAGACCTCCGCGTAGCCCCCGCGACCGAGCAGGCGGCCGAGCTCGAACGCGTCGCCGAGCACCGCCTGCAGCCGCTCCGGGGCGAGCTCGTAGCTCGGTGCCGTGTCGCTCGCCCGGCTGGCACCGAGCAGGGTGTCACTGAGAATGGGAGAGGCGCCGGCGGCGCCACAGGAGGGACAAAAAGCGGCGTCGGCCGGTACCTGGCCCTCACAGCTTGGACAGGTACGCGTGGTGCCAGGCGCCGTCACGTCTTGCGCTTGGCAACCTCCTTCTGCGCTTCCGCATGACCCTGAGCCGCGG
>DASYPD010000264.1:0-11474 GCA_036007005.1 Gemmatimonadales bacterium | reverse complement strand
ACGGCGGCAGCGGCGGCGGCGTGCTCACCTGCTGGATCGTCGGCCACACCGACCGCTTCCGCGCGGCGGTCTCGATGTTCCCGGTCACCGACTGGGTCAGCTTCGTCGGCACGACCGACGGCCCGTGGTGGTACGACAACTTCGAGAAGCTGCCGTGGGAGGACGTGACCGAGCACTGGAACCGCTCGCCGCTCAAGTACGTGGGCAACGTGAAGACGCCGACGCTCCTGATCACGGGCGAGCTCGACCTGCGCACGCCGATGGCGCAGACGGAGGAGTACTACCAGGCGCTCAAGCTGCGCGGGGTGCCGGCGGTGCTGGTGCGCTTCGAGAACGAGTGGCACGGCACCGGCTCGCGGCCGTCGAACTGGATGCGCACCCAGCTTTACATGATGAGCTGGTACAACAAGTGGGGCGGCAGCGGGACTGAGGCCGTGGGCGGGGAGCCGTAAAGCGTGACCCGTGACCGGTAACCGGTGACCGGTCCCTTCCCGGCCCCACCGGTTACTGGTCACTGGTCACTGGTCACGGTCTCGCGTACCGTTGCAGGTACTGCAGATCATCCTCATCCGTTCGGACCACGTAGACGGTGCCCTTCCCGAATCCCACCACTCGGCTGTTGGGATTGAGACTGACCTTCTTCACCAGCGCGCCGCTCCTGTCGAAGACGTCGTAACTGGGTGTCTTGTCGCTGGCGGGGCGTGTCCGCAGGACCCAGACCTCTCCCTCGGGCGTGGCGAGGACGCTGCCTCCGCGCCCTGGTCCTCCCTCGAAAGGGGGCATAGTCTCCTCGAATTCCGGCTCCGGCAGTTGCCCGGCGCTGGGAGGTGGTGCGACACTGCGCCCACCGGGTCCGAATGCGATGGCGATCCCGCGATTCCGCTTGCGCGCTTCGCGAACCAGTTCTTTGTCCGCTTCGGTAACTCGAATCGGGCTATAAGGCTGTACGGGGCCGGCGCTCAGCTTCCTCGACACGTCGAGCCACAGCACTCGATAGGGATTGGGCTGCACCCTGGCGATCCGGCCATCGGCCGCGACGGCCCACGCTTCCGCAGGAACGAAGACCTTCTGGGCTCCCATTCTCACTTCGAAACGGCCGCCACCGCCGCTCGCCTGCATCCCGCCAGCGGGCAGCTTGAGATAGCCGAGCGTATCGAACTTCGGATGGACCCGATCCCAGCGTAGCAAAGGGACGGAATCGGTTGGGGGCGCTCCCGGCGCAAGCAACGGACTGCCCTCGAAGTAAAGCCACCCTTTCGAATCGCTGCCGCGCATCTGCAGCCCGCCCAGAACGAGGCCCGCTCCGGGACCGTTGGCCGCTCCGGAGCTGGGCGGCCTTGGCAGCTCCAGAAATCCCGCGGGCTTGCCTTCCGCCGTCACGATCAAGAAGCGGCGGTTGAGCAGGTCCTGCACGAGTGTGCTGCCATCCGGCAAGCCGATGAGCGTCATGGGGAGAGCGTACTCGCCTGGCCCGCTTCCTTCCCGGCCTACTTTGCCGATCGATCCGGAGACGAAATCCACCAGCTGGACCACTTTGTCCTGCGGATCGGCCACCAGTACCTTGCCGTTCGGCAATTCGCGGATCGCGGCGATCCGGGTGAAACTCTCGCTCGTCTCCGCCTCCGGCTTGCCCAGCGCGATCTTCTGCTGCGCCGGAATGCCGCTCGCGAGAGTGGCGAGCACGCCGAGCATGCCCATGCTTCTCGTCAGAATCACAGTGGCTCCTTGGAGTGGTTATTCCCTTGCTTTGAATCCGGGTAATCTGTGGATGCTGTTCCAATGCGATGCCCCGGGGTGCTGCAGCGTTGCACCTCCTCCCGCAACAGAATAGCGTTCCCCAGCGTATCGCTTCCCATCGGCCTCACATCCTCGGGTCTCCGGAGTCTGGATCATGGCTCGCCTGTTGCTGCGCTCGCTCGCTGCCTCCTCGTTCTCGCTCGCACTGCCGGCGCTGCTGGCGGCGCAGGGCTTTCCAGGACCACCGCCTAAGAATCTCCAGGTTCTCCCGAAAGACCTCTCCCGCAACGAAGTCGTCGCGCGAATGCGCGTCATCGCGATGTCCCTCGGCGTGAGCTGCGAGCACTGTCACGTGAGCACGACGGGCCCCGATGGACGGGAACAGAATGATTTTGCCGCGGACGATAAGGATACCAAGAAAACCGCCCGCGCAATGATGCGGATGGTGAATGACATCAACGACCAGTACCTGATCACCACCATGGGTCGCACGCTGAGCGAGCGGCACCGGGTCAGCTGCGAGACCTGTCATCATGGGCTAGCCAAGCCCCGCACGATCCAGGCGGAATTGCTCGATGCGATCGATGCCAAGGGCGCCGACTCGGCTGTGGCGCTCTACCGCGATCTGCGCAGCCGCTATCTCAATCGCGGATCGTATGACTTCAGTGAGCTGGCGCTGGCCGACTTCGGCCGCTTGACCACGCAGCGCCCAGCGGTATTCGCGCTGCTCAAGCTCAACCTCGAATTCTATCCGCAATCCGTGCCGACCTTCACCGCGCTGGCTCAGCAGTCGCTGCAGGCGGGAGACACCGCCGCGGCGCTCGACGCGCTCAGCAAGGCCAGCGCAATCGCGCCGGATAACCCGCAGGTGAAGAACCTGCTGGCGCGGCTCAAGGGAATCCGGCCGAATCCCCTGCATTAGGAAGAGCGTCCAGCCGTCCCAGCCGCCGCACCTCCGGCCACTTGGCCGCCACCGCGGCCACCGTCACCAGCGTCCCGATTCCTCCCGCCACGACCGACACCACCGGACCGGCGAGTGCGGCCACCGCGCCGGATTCGAAATTGCCCAGCTCGTTCGAGGTCCCGATGAAGAGACTGTTGATCGCGGAGACGCGACCCCGGAGCGCGTCGGGCGTGCCGAGCTGCGAGAGGGTCATCCGGATCACCACGCTCACGCTGTCGGCGGCGCCGGCGACCGCCAGCGCGACGAAGGAGAGCAGGTAGGAGCGGGAGAGGCCGAAGGCGATGGTCGCGACGCCGAAGAGCGCCACGGCGCGCAGCAGCGCGGGGCCGGCCCGCTCGAGCGGCGGCAGGTGCGCCAGCAGCAGCGAGGTGGAGACCGCGCCGATCGACTGCGCCGCGAGCAGCCAGCCTAACCCGGCCGGACCGACGTGGAGGATGTCCTTGGCGTAGATCGGGAGCAGGGCCACCGCCCCTCCGAACAGCACCGCAAAGAGATCGAGGCTGAGGGCTGCAAGCAGGATCCGGGTGCGCCGCACGTAGCGGGCACCCTCGAGCAGCGAATCGAGCGATGCGATCACCGCGCCGCGCCGGGCGCTCCGGGGATGCACCCCGAAGAGCAGCCCGAGAAAGCTCGCGGCCAATAGCGCGTGAGCGAGGTAGACGAAGGCCGGATTGCGGGTGGCGGCGAGCAGTCCACCGCCCGCGGCGGGGCCCAGGACCGAGGCGAGCTGCCAGGTTCCGCTGTTCCACGCCACCGCACTCTCGAACGCTCCTGCTGGGGCGATCTCCGGCAGCAGGGCGCTCTTGGCGGGCCCCAGAAACGCGCGTCCGGTACCGACCAGGAAGAGCAGCGCATACACCAGCGGCACCGGTCCGTGCCACAGCGAGACCGCGGCAAGCCCCAGCGCGGCGAGCACCAATCCCGCCTGCGCCGCCATCACCACGCTCTTGCGGTTGTAGCGGTCGACCAGGTGTCCCACCGGCAGGAAGAACAACAGCATCGGAACAAACTGCACCAGGCCCGTCAGGCCGAGCGCCAGGGCGGAGTGAGTGCGCTCGTACAATTCCCATCCGACCGCAACGGCCTGCATTTGCAGCCCGAAGGTGCCGAGCAGATTGCCGCTGAGATAACGGCGGTATCCGGATTCGCGCAGCGCCCGGTACGGGTCGTGCCGCGCCGGGGACGGACCGTCCGTCGGGGCGCTCAAGAGACCGGCGGGTACAGGGCCCGGTACACCACGAAGTTCCGCAGCACGCGCCGCACGTAGTCGCGCGTCTCGGCGAACTGGATCCGCTCGATGAAGATCTCCGGATCCTCGGCCGCACCGGGCAGGGCAAGCCACTGGCTGGCCTGCCGCTCACCGGCGTTGTAGGCCGCCAGCGCGACTGGGAGCTTCGGGTACTTTCGCAGTGTCTGGGCCAGCTGCACGACGCCGAAGTGCGCATTGAGCTCCGGCTGATACAAGAGCGCAGGCTCCCATTCCAGCACTCCCGTTCCCGGCGCCAGACCTGCTCCGACGCTCGGCAGCACCTGCATCAAACCGCGCGCATCCGCGCGCGAACGGGCCAGGGGATCGAACCCCGACTCCTGCCGGATCAGCGCTGCCACCAGCAGTGGATCGAGGCCCGCCTGGCGTGCTTCCTCGAGCGCCGGCTCGGGAGGCAAGGGGAAAGCCAGCCGCTCCGGCGTGGCGTCCCTAACCCGCAATGCGAGCCGGTACGCTCTCGCGAGCAGCCCCCGCGCGACGAACGCCCTCGCCGTCGGCAGCAGGATTCCCGCGCTGCTTTCCGCCTGGCGGGTGAGCAGCTCGTACTCGAAACGTGCCTCGACCCGGAGTCCTAGCAGCTCGAGCAGAGCGGCGCGATCGAGTGCGGCGGTCAGGCTGCTGTCGGGCGCGGCAATGAGGCCCGGCGGCGGCTCGCGCACCGGAGCGACGCCGAGTCGTGCGGCGGCCGGCACGCTGTAATACGAATTGGGAAAGCGGTCGAGCAGGTTGTGCCAGCGTGATGCTGCGGTCAGGCTGTCGCCCGCCGCGAGCGCGGCGCGCCCGCTCCAATAGAGAGCCGCCACCCCCTCGCTCGTTTCTCCCGCACGCTCGGCGAGCGCGGAGAACTCGACCGCGGCAAGGGCCCGCTGGTCATGCACCCAGGCAAGCAGTGCGGCCTGCAACGCCGCGCGCGCGCCGTAACTGCTCCTGGGAAAGCGGCGCGCCACTTCGAGGTAGGCCCGGCGAGCCGCCGCGTCGTCGCCCTGCTCGACCAGCAGATCGCCGAGCAGAAACCCCGCCACCGCCGCGGTGGCGCTATCGCCCTGCGGCTGCAGGGAAACCTGGCGCAGCAGCGTGATGGCCTGACGGCGTGAGCCCGAGGTGAGCAGGCTTCGGGCGCGCTGGTATTGCGCCCGGGCATGCAGCTCCCGACCCCGGATCCTGCCGAGGAGCGCGCTGGCCTCCTGGTGCCGCCCGAGCCGGGTAAGCACGCTGGCGTAGCCGAGCTCATCCGGTTCGGATAACGGCTTGACGTGAGCGGCGCGCGCAAAACCGAGTGCGGCGCGCGCGGGCTCGACGCCGCTCACCCGGCGGGCCAGCAGCAGCTCTTCGTCCGGCGTGAGAGCGGGGAACGCGCTCTCGAGGAGCGCGAGGGCGTCACGCGTATCCTGGGTGGAAAGTCGGGGGGTGAGCAGGGCCAGGATCTGCTGCCGCATGGTGGCACGCTCGTCGGGACTCGGCACGGCTGACAGGCGGACCCGAATCGCGGCGAGCGGGGCTCCCAACGCATCGTAGAGTCGCGCGGCCTCCCGCCAGTCGCCGCTGCGCTCGCGCGCCAGCGCCTCGGTCCAGCGCACCCGGGGAAGCGCGGCGGGCAGGGAAACGGAGCGGTAGAGCGCGCTTCGCACGCTGGAATCAGCCAGCACACCTGCCGCGCGAAGCCGGAGCCAATCTCCCAGAGCGGGGAGCAGCTTCGCCGCCTCCAGGTAGGACATCGCGGCGCTGTCGAGCAGCTTGGCGCGATCGAAGGCTCGTGCCAGCGTGAGCAGTCGAGGGGACAACGCGGCGCCGTGCGCGACGGCAACCGCGCGCCGCGCGTCCTCGACCGCCGGCTCGCTCCTCTCCACCCGCGCGCGCGCGAGCAACGCTCGTCCTTCTCCCCCCGAGAGGTCGTCGAGCCAGGATTGTCCCGCGAGCAAGCGGACCACGGAGCCCCAGCCCTCCCAGCCCGCCGCCGCGCGCGCGGCGAGTAACAGCGTCGCGGGGTCGCGACCGGTCGGCGAGGCGACCAGCGGTGCCAGCAGCCTGCTCGCGCGGAAAGGCCGGCCGGCGCTGAGCGCCTGTTCCGCCTCCGCGAGCAGCGCGGCGCGCTCTCCGATCGGCGCCGCTTGTGCCAGCCCGGGCTGGGGAACCGCGGAGAGGACCGCCGCGAGCAGCGCGGCGGCCGTGCGACGCGGAAATCCTGGGAGAGAATGTCGGGGGAAGGGGCTGCTCACGCCCTCAATTTAGATGCGTGAGCGCTGGCAAAGCGGTCGGAATTCGATTCAGGCCGCCCGGGGCGGATCCTCTCGCAGTCCGGGGGGCGAACGCTTGAGGTACACGGTTCCCTTATCCAGACCGAAGAGCCGGGTCTCGGTGGGATGCGTCACATGCCCAACCGGGGTGCCTCGCTCGTCGATGATCTCCAGGGCTTCTTCCGTCTCGTGTCTGGCTCGTAGCATCTTGGTTCTCCCGAGTGCATTGTCCAGCTTCACCTCTTGAGATGCCGTCGGGCGGAAAAGCGTTGCAGGCCGGTGAGCGGTGAGCGGTGAGCGGTAAGCGGGGGATTTGCGCTCCTGGCCGAAACCAACCGCTGCCGCCGGCCGTAGGCCATTCAGTTCGGCGGGCGGCTCACCGCTCACCGCTTACCGCTCACCGACTCTATGGACGCATTGCTGCAGGACGTGAAATTCGCGTTTCGGTCCTTGCGTCAATCGCCGGGACTCTTCCTGGTCGCCGCTATCTCTCTTGCGCTCGGCATCGCCGTCAACGTCACGATCTTCGCGGGCGTCGATCTCCTGCTGGTCCGTCCGCTCAACTATCCCAACACCGATCGGATGGTGCAGCTCTGGTCGGACAACAAATCT
This sequence comes from Gemmatimonadales bacterium, assembly GCA_036007005.1. Taxonomy (GTDB): domain Bacteria; phylum Gemmatimonadota; class Gemmatimonadetes; order Gemmatimonadales; family GWC2-71-9; genus JABFSM01. The sequence goes on along the minus strand of DASYPD010000264.1, from coordinate 4,660 downwards.
CGCGGCTGGCAGCAGAACAGTGTGTCGCTGCCCGATTTCTCGGACTGGCGCCGGGAGAGCAAGAGCGTGGCAATGGCGGCCTACGCCGACGCCGATCGCAACCTTGCCGACGGCGACCGGCCGGAGCGGGTCGGCGGGCTGCGTGTCAGCCCGAGCTTTTTCTCGCTCTTCGGCATCGCCCCCTCCCGCGGCCGCTTCTTCCGGGACGATGAGGAGCAGCCCGGCCGGGAGCACGTGGCGGTGCTCTCCGACGCTTTCTGGCGTAATCATTTCGGCGCCGATTCCCAAGCGGTAGGACGCCCCATCCGGCTCGACGGCGAGCCCTACACGATCGTCGGCATTCTGCCCCACGATTTTCGCTTCGAGTCGGGCAACGACGTCTTTACCCCACTGGTGCTGCCCCCCGACGCGCCGCGGGCGAGTCACTACCTGCGGGTCATCGGATTGCTGCGGCCCGGCGCGAGCCTCGACGCGCTCAACAGCGAGATCGGCGGCATCGCCACGCGGCTCGCCGACCTCTATCCCAGCACGAATCTCGGCATGGGCGCTCACGCCGTGACGCTACTCAACGAGGTGGTGGATGATACCGCGCGGCAAGCGGGCACCATTTGCATGGTGGCCGTGTTCTTCGTGCTGCTGATCGCCTGCGCCAACGTCGCGAATCTGCTGCTTTCACGCGCGGCCGCCCGCAACCGGGAGATCGCGGTTCGTTCGGCCCTCGGTGCCGGCCGCGGCCGCCTGGTGCGCCAGCTACTGACCGAGTCGCTCATGCTCGCGGTGGTCGGTGGCGTGCTCGGGCTCCTGCTGTCGGTCGCGGGGATCCGCTGGCTCGGCTCTATCGTGCCGAACGACCTGCCGGGCCTCGAGCGGCTCGGCCTCGATCCGCGCGTGCTGCTGTACGGCTTTCTCGTGATTCTGGCCGCCGGGGTGCTCGCCGGAGTCGCGCCCGCGCTGCAGGTCACCCGCGGCAGCCTGACCGAGCCGCTCAAGGAAGGAGGGGGAGGCCGCGGCGGGTCGATGGGGCTCAGGCACGGGCGGCTGCGCGCCTCGCTAGTGGTGATCGAGATGTCGCTCGCCCTGGTGCTGCTGATCTCCGCGGGCCTGCTGATCAAGGCTTCGCTGCGGCTCTCGGCCGTGAATCTGGGCTTCGATCCGGGCAACACTCTCAGCTTCGCCATCTCGCTCGACCCGAAGGAGTATCCCGATACCAGCCAGGCGCTCGCGCTGCAGGACGAATTGCAGCGGCGCCTCGCGGCGCTGCCCGGAGTGACCGGCGCGGCAGCGGTGACCCAGCTCCCCATGTCGGGCGGCAATGGCGCTTACTACTACCTCGAGGGCGAGGCCATTCCCGATGAAGCGCGCCGGCCCGTGCTGCAGTACCGCGTCGCCACGGCGGACTATCTCGCAGTGCTCAAGATCCCCCTGGCCAAGGGACGCAGCTTCTCGCCGCAAGACCGGGTCGGCAGCCCCAAAGTGGTCCTTATCAACGAGACGCTCGCCAAGCGCCATTGGCCGCAAGGCAATCCACTGGGCCGGCGCCTCGTCTTTTCCTCCGGCGCCTACGAGATCGTGGGCGTGGTCAAGGATGTGCGCGAGTTCGGCCCCGACGATCCGCCGCCTGCGCTGGCGTATTTTTCCGCGTCGCAATACTTCGCGCGCACCCTGCGCTTCGTGCTGCGCAGCGCCGGCGATCCCGCGGCGCTGGGCCCGCGGGCCCGGGAGGCGGTCGCGGCCGTCGCGCACGACTTGCCGCCGTATTCGATCCAGACCGTGCAGCACATCGTCGATGACAACAATCAGAGCGACAGGATCATGCCGAAGCTGCTGGGCGTGTTCGGCGCGATCGCGCTGCTGCTCTCGCTCATCGGCGTGTATGGGGTGATGGCGTACTCGGTGTCGCAGCGCACCCAGGAGCTGGGCATCCGGCGCGCGTTAGGCGCCGAAGCCGGCGACATCGTGCGCCTCGTGGTGCGCCAAGCCGTGCTCCTCGCCGCCGTCGGCGCCGGCATCGGCCTGGCGCTGTCCTTCGCGTCCACCAAGGCGCTGTCATCCTTCCTGTTCGGCGTGAGCGCGTTCGATCCCTTCGTCTTCAGCGGGGTGACGCTGGCCCTGCTCGCGGCCGTCATCGCGGCGAGCCTGCTCCCCGCGCGCCGAGCGACGCGGGTGGATCCGTTAGTGGCCTTACGAGCCGACTAGGACTGCAGGCGCTAGGGAGCTGGGGAGCTAAGAGCTACCTTCCCACCATGCTTTCACGCCGCGACCTCCTCGCCGCCGCCTTCGCGGCGCCGCAGCTCCAAAACTTTCCCCTTCGCAAACCGTACGATCTGATTATCCGAGGGGGCACCGTCTTCGACGGCACCGGCGCGCCCGGACGACTCGCTGATGTGGCCGTGTCAAATGGAAAGATCGTCGCCGAGGCGCAACGGATCCGCGCTTCCTCTGTCGAGGAGATCGATGCGCGCGGGCTCGCCGTGGCCCCCGGCTTCATCGACATCCATTCGCACGCCGACGGGTCGCTCTTTATCGACCCCAGAGTCGAGTCGTTCATCCGGCAGGGGGTGACGACAGTCGTCGTCGGGCAGGATGGCTCCTCCCGGATTCCCAATCGCGACGGTGAGACTTCGTGCAAGGTGCTCTTTGAGCGGATCGAAGCGCTTCCCAGTGCGGTGAACCTCGCGACGATGGTCGGGCTGGGCACGGTGCGCCGGCTCGTTGTGGGTGAGGCCGATCGGCCCGCGACGCCGGAGGAGCTCGCGAAGATGACCGCGCTGGTCGAGGCCGCGCTCGCCAGCGGCGCCTGCGGTGCCTCGACCGGACTGGAATACGCGCCGGGCGCTTACGCCACTCAGGCCGAGCTGATCGCGCTCTGCCGACCGCTGGCACGGCGCCGGCTCCCCTATGCCACCCACCTGCGCAACGAGGACGACCGGCTGCTGGAGGCGGTGGACGAGGCGATCGCTATCGCGCACGGAGCCGGCTGTCCGCTGCAGCTTTCCCACCTCAAGACCGGGGGCACCCGGAACTGGCCCAAGATCGACGCGGTTTTTGCGCGAATGGCGATGGCGAGCCGCCGCGGTCTCGACGTCACATTCGATCGCTATCCTTACGTCGCCTGGGCGACGGGGCTCACGAACATGCTGCCGGTCTGGTCGCTCGACGGCGGCACCGATTCGCTGCTCAAGCGGCTGCAGGATTCGTCCGCCGCCCTGCAGATCCGGCAGTATGCGGAGAACAAGGCGGCGATGGTCGGCGGCTGGCACAATGTGCTACTGTCCGACGTGAGCAACGAGGCGGACCGCTCCGCAATCGGGCAGCGGCTGGACGATTGGGCTCGCGCGCAGGGGACGCCGCCTTTCGAGGCGACGGTGGGCCTGCTGCAGCGCAATCACGCCTCCGTCGGGACCGTGGTCTTCGCCATGAGCGAGGCCAATTGCGAGCGCTTCCTGGCACACTCGCGCGCCATGGTCTGCAGCGACGGCGGGGCGTTCGCCGTGGAGGGACCCGCGCGGGTCGGCCATCCGCATCCGCGCGGGCTGGGCACTTTCCCCCGCGTGTTAGGGCACTACGTGCGCGAGCGCAAAGTGCTGACGCTCGCGCAGGCTGTGCACAAGATGACGGGGAAGCCGGCCCGGCGGCTCCGGCTGTTCGATCGGGGCGTGCTTCGAGTGGGTGCGGCCGCCGATCTCGCGCTGTTCGACCCGGCGACGGTCGCCGACCGGGCCACCTTCGAGGAGCCCTTCCAGTATCCCGTTGGCCTCCCGCACGTGGTGGTGAACGGTGTCATCGCGCTGCGCGACGGCCAGCGAGTCGGGGCCGGAGCCGGAAAAGGACTCCGGCCCCAGACCCCTTAGCTGATAGCTGATAGCTGATAGCTGCCTACGGCTTGCTGTCCCTTCCACCCGAGGCCGCCGCCGTCTCCCCACTCCACACGAACCGCTTCAGGAAATCGCCCATCCGGTTCCAGGTATCGATCCAGCGGCTGTGCAGCATCGACTCGTGCAGGTCATCGGGGATGACCGTGAGCTCGTAGTAGATGTTGCGGGCCCGCAGGAGTTGCACCAGTCCCACCGTCTGCGAGAACGCTACGTTCCTGTCGTCATCCCCGTGCACCAGGAAGACCGGCGACTTCCAGGTATCGATCGCCGAGATCGCCGAAGACTTGTAGGCAAGATTATTGGCGTCGAGCGAATCGCCGTAGAGGTGCACCCCGGCGAGGTCCGCGCCCGCGACGAAGATGTCGGAGTTCCGCGCGAGCGCCTGCGAGGTGAGTAACCCGCCGTAAGACAGTCCCCAGATCCCCACCTTGCTGGGATCCACGTCAGGCCGCGATTGCAGATACTTGCCGCCGGCGAGCACGTCCTGATACTCCGCGTTCCCCCGCGCGTTGGTGTTCTGCGCGTTGCGGAACGAGCGGCCGTAACCGATGCCGAGCCGGTAGTTGATCGACAGCACCACGTAGCCCTGGCTCGCCAGCCATTGGTTGATCGCGTAGGCCCAGTGATAGAACTGCATATAGTGGTAACCCGGCAGCATCTGCCTCGGTGGGCCACCATGCACGAACACCATCGCGGGCCGCTTTTCGCCGGGCTTGAGGTCGGTAGGCAGGAAGAGCTGGTTGTGGATTTCCAGGCCGTCGGGAGCCTTGGTGACTACGATCTCC
>DASYPD010000263.1:0-3416 GCA_036007005.1 Gemmatimonadales bacterium | reverse complement strand
TGAAGTGGAAGGAGATCTACGACACCCTGGAGAAGACGCTCGACCAGGCGGAAGACGTCGCGAACGTACTCGAGTCCATCGCGATCAAGCACGCCTGACGATGACGAGCTCGATCGCGCTGGTCCTCTTCATCGTCGGCGTGGCGCTGCTCTTCGATTTCGTCAACGGCTTTCACGACAGCGCCAATTCGATCGCCACGGTGGTGGGCACCCGGGTGCTCTCGCCGGGGATCGCGGTGCTCTGGGCCGCGTTCTTCAACTTCTTCGCCGCCTTCGTCATCAGCACCGGCGTCGCCAAGTCCATCAGCAAGGGGATCGTGCTCCCGGCCGTCGTAGCGGGGGATCCCAACCTCATTCTCGGCGCGCTCATCGGGGCGATCACCTGGAACCTGATCACCTGGTGGCTCGGTCTGCCCACCTCGAGCTCGCACGCGATCGTCGGCGGGTTTGGCGGCGCGGCGGTCGCGAAGGCGGGCATCGGCGCGCTGGTCGCCGCGGGCTGGATCAAGATCATCATCTTCATCTTTCTCTCGCCGCTGGTCGGGATGACCGCGGCGCTCTTTCTCACCAGTGGAGTCGGCTGGCTGGTCCACCGGCTGCCCGCCGCGCCGGTCGAGCGCGCCTTTCGCCGGCTGCAGCTCGTCTCCGCGGCGGCGTTTTCGGTGAGCCACGGCGGCAACGATGCCCAGAAAACGATGGGCATCATCGTCGCTTTGCTGGTGGCGACCCAAGACCGCTTTGTCGGCCAGACCGGCTGGATCAGATTCTTTCACGTCGAGACCGCCGAGAAGATCCCCTACTGGGTGGAGATCGCCGCCTACTCGGCGATCGCGCTCGGCACGGCAATGGGCGGCTGGCGGATCGTGAAGACGATGGGTACCCGGATCACCAAGCTGCGCCCGTTCGGCGGCTTCTGCGCGGAGACCGGCGGCGCCGGCGCGATCTTCCTCGCCACCGCGCTCGGCGTGCCGGTCAGCACCACGCATACCATCACCGGCGCCATCGTCGGGGTCGGCGCCGCCAATAGGCTTTCGGCGGTGCGCTGGGGGATTGCAGGGCGGATCGTGTGGGCCTGGCTCATCACGATCCCGATGGCGGGGAGCATGGCGGGGCTGGCGTACGTCATCCTTCGGTAAGCGGTGAGCGGTGAGCGGGGGGAGCGCGTGCTGTGAAGAGCCTGCTGGATCCCGCGGACCGCCGGCGGTTGTTGACCCGCCTCCAGAAGCTTTCCCCCGACGCGCCGGCGCGCTGGGGCGAGCTGAACGCGCCACGGATGCTGGCCCATCTCTGCGACTCCCTGCTGCTCATGCTGGGGGAGATCGAGGTGAGATCGCGTGACAGCGCGCTCCGCTGGCCCCTCGTCAAGCCCCTCGTCATGTACTGGCTGCCCTGGCCGAAAGGACGGATCAAGGGGCCGCGCGCGCTGTTCCGCACACCGCCCGGAAACTGGGATTCCGATCAAGTGAGATTTGTCTCCCTCCTCGAGCGCTTCACCAGCGAAACCACTCGTTCCGCCTGGCCGGAGCATCCTCTCTTCGGCGCGATGACGCACCGGTCGTGGGGACGGTTCGGTTACCGCCACGTCGATCACCATCTACGCCAGTTCGGGGCGTGATCGCCTAGTTTTCTTCATGCTCGACAATCAGGTCAAACTCCCGGAGCGCTTCAGGATCGAACAGGAAATCGGGCGCGGCGGCATGGCGGTAGTGTATCGCGCCCACGACCTGCATCTCGACCGCTTCGTGGCGATCAAGGTGCTCTCGGAGAACCTCTCTCATTCCGTCGGAGCCGAGCGGTTCCAGCGCGAGATCGCCGTGATGGCGAAGCTGGTTCACCCCGGCATCGTCGCCTTGTTCGATTCAGGCGAGAGCGACGGCCGGCTCTACTACGTGATGCCGTTCGTGGCCGGGGAAAACCTGCGCAGCCGGCTGATCCGCGAGCAGCGCATGGCGGTGGAGGACGCGGTCGGCTTCGGGGCCGACGTCGCCGAAGCGCTCGCCTACGCGCACGGCGCCGGGATCGTCCATCGTGACGTGAAGCCCGAGAACATCTTCACGGTCGGCGGCCGCGCGGTGCTCGCCGATTTCGGCATCGCGCACATCGCCGGGGAGCCGAGCGGGCCTCATCTGACCTCGGCGGGAATGGTGCTCGGGACCGTGGCCTATATGAGTCCCGAGCAGGCCAGCGGGGAAGCGCGGCTGGATGGCCGCTCCGATCTCTACAGTCTCGGCTGCGTTCTCTACGAGCTGTTGAGCGGGGCGACGCCGTTCTCCGCCGACACGCCGGTGGGGATGCTGGTCAAGCACCTAACGGAAAAACCGCTGCCGGTGCGCCAGCGGATCGCGGGCCTTCCGGCGGCGCTCGACGAGATCGTCATGGCCCTGCTCGCCAAGGACCCTGACCAGCGCCCGGGCACCGCCGCCGACGTTGCCCGCTCACTCCGCTCAGCGCGGCAGACCGCGACGATCGCGGCGCCCAGCCCGGCGGCGAAGGACGCCGATCGCCTGGTGACCGACGCGCAGCAGGCGATCTCCCTGAGCGTCAGCGCCGGACCGGCCGCGCGCTCCTATCTCGATCAGGCCGCAGCATACCTCAAGCAAGCGCTGGCGCTCGACCCGCGAAACGCGCGAGGCCTGTGTGCCCTGGGGACCTGGCATTATACCATGGCCAGGCAGGGCTTTCTGCCGCTCGAGGAGGCCCAAGCGAGAGGTCGCGAGCTCGTCCTCGACGCACTGACGGCCGATGCTCGCTGCGCCGACGTGCACGGCGCGCTCGCGAAGATCGCGCTCTACTACGATGACGACTGCCACGCCGCCCTGCGCCATATCGAGCGCTCCGTGTCGCTCGATCCCGCGAACCCCGAAGGACTTCGGTTCCAGAGTATCGTCCACAAGATTCTCGGCCGGACCGAAGAAGCGGTCGAAATCGCGCGGGCAGCCACGACCTCCGCTCCGGATCTGCCCGTCAGCTGGAATGCTCTGGGCGATGCGCTCATGGCCGCGGGGCGGAACGCGGAAGCGATCGACGCGCTCAAGCAGGCCATCGCGTTGCAGCCGGGTTACGGGCCCGCGCTGGAACGGCTGGAGCTGGCGTACTCCCGGCTCGGCGAGCTCGGGCTGGCTCTCGATATTCGCGCCTCGCGGCTCCGGCTGGGCGGCCAGGGCGAGCGAGCCGGCTTGCTGCTGACGGATGCCACAACAGCCGGCGCCGCAGACGCAATCCGGCGGGATCTCCGGCGCGAGCTCCAGGAACTCCTGCAGAAAGCAGACGAGACCGATCCCTTGGCGGCCTATTATCTCACCCGAACCCTCGCGGATCAGATCGTGCTCACCTGCGCAGCACTGGGGGAATGGCACCAGGCGATGGATTGGGTGGAGCGGGCCTATGCCCGGCGGCCGGTGCGCCTCCGCCGGATGC
>DASYPD010000262.1:0-12853 GCA_036007005.1 Gemmatimonadales bacterium | reverse complement strand
GGTGAGATCGGGGGGCTGCGGTTCACCGAATACAACGCCGAGACGCCCGCGGGCTCCGCTTACCACGATGCGCTGACGGAATTGTTCCTCGCCCTGCCCGCCGCGCAACCGTTTCTGAAGAGCCACACGCTGCACCCGCTCCCCGTCCGGCCCCACGTCCTCCATGCGCTGCTCGGCGCGTATGCCCGCTGGTCCGGCCGGCGCGAGCCGCCGGTGATCGGCATTCTCGACTGGAGGGAGGTGCCGACCTGGAGCGAGTTCCTGCTGTACCGCGATTACCTCGAGGCCCTGGGCCTGCGCTGCATCGTCGCCGACGTGCGCGAGTGCGAGCTCGTGAAGGGCCGCCTCGTGGCGGCGGGCACGCCGATCGACCTGATCTACAAGCGGGTCCTGATCGGCGAGCTGCTGGAACGCGAGGGACTGGAGCACCCGATCGTGCGCGCGGTGCGCAGCGGCAGCGTGTGCATGGTGAACCCCTTCCGCTGCAAGATCCTCCACAAGAAAGCGTCGCTCGCGGTGCTCTCGGACGAGCGGAACGCAGAATGGTTCGATGCCGCCCAGCGCGACGCCATCGCCCGGCACATTCCCTGGACCCGCGTGGTGGAGGAGAGGAAGACGGAATTCCGGGGAGAGCGCATCGATCTGCTGCCCTGGCTGGCGCGCAACCGGGAGCGGCTGGTGCTCAAGCCCAATGACGACTACGGCGGCGCTGGCATTGTGCTGGGCTGGGAAGTGGCCGACGCCCGCTGGCAGGAAGCGCTCCAGCACGCGCTGAGCGAGCCGTTCATCGTGCAGGAGCGGATCGCCCTGCCGGAAGAAAGCTTCCCGAGTTACGCGGACGGCGAGCTGGTGTTCGCCACCCGGATCGTCGATACGGCGCCCTTCGTGTTCGGGGGAGAATACGTCGACGGGTGCCTGACCCGCGTGTCCACCGCCAGTCTCGTCAACGTGACGGCCGGTGGCGGCAGCACCGTGCCGACGTTTATCGTTGAGGCGCGCTGAAGGCTATGTCCCATCAAGGAACCCAACTTGAAGCCACCATCTCTGACCATCGGGATCGAAGAGGAATACCAGATCATCGACCCCGGGTCGCGGGAGCTCCGCTCGTACATCACCGAGATCCTCAAGGAGGAGTCGCTGCTGCTCGGTGAGATCAAGCCCGAGCTGCATCAATCCATGGTGGAGGTGGGCACCCAGGTCTGCCGTAACCCCGCCGAGGTGCGCGACGAGCTGGTGCGCCTGCGGCGGCTGGTGATGGACCTGGCCGGCAAACGCGGGCTCAAGGTCGCGGCGGCGGGGAGTCATCCGTTTTCCTCCTGGATGGATCAGGAGATCACGCAGCTGGAGCGCTACATCGGCGTGCGGGAAGACCTGCAGGATCTGGCCCAGGCACTGCTCATCTTCGGCACCCACGTCCACATCGGGATCGAGGACCGCGAATTCCTGATCGACGCGATGAACATCTCCCGCTACTTCCTGCCGCACGTGCTCTGTCTTTCCACCAGCTCGCCCTTCTGGATGGGGCGGCGCACCGGGCTCAAGTCCTATCGCAGCGTGGTGTTTCGTTCCTTTCCCCGCACCGGTATCCCGCGCAGCCTGAGCTCCTGGAGCGACTTCGAGGAGACGGTGAACTCGCTGGTGGAAACCGGTTCGATTCCCGACGCGAGCAAGATCTGGTGGGACGTGCGGCCCAATTGGAACTATCCCACGCTCGAGTTCCGGGTCTGCGACGTGTGCACCCGGGTGGACGAGGCGGTTTGTATCGGGGCGATCTTCCAGGCAATCATCGCCAAGCTCTGGAAGCTGCGGCGCGACAACCTGTCCTTTCGGCAGTATCCCGCCGTGTTCATCGAGGAGAACAAATGGCGCGCGCTGCGCTACGGCCTCGATGGCAAGCTGATCGACCTCGGCAAGCAGAAGGAGCTGCCGGCGCGAGAGCTGATCCGGGAGATGCTCGAGTGGTTTCTCGACGACGTGCTCGACGAGCTGGGCAGCCGGAAGGAAGTCGAGTATGCCTACACGATCCTGCGCGAGGGAACCAGCGCCGACCGGCAGCTCGCGACGTTCGACAAGACCGGTGATCTCAAGGCCGTGGTGGATCAGCTGATCCGCGAGACCGCGGAAGGAGTCGTCGCGTGAACCGGCCGCTGATCGGGATTCCCGCCCAGACGCTGCAGGCGATCGACGGGATCCCCGACGGGCTCCCTCACTCCTGGGTGATGAACTCGCGCTACTCCCTGGCCGCGGCGGACGCGGGCGGCGTCCCGGTGATGCTCCCGCTCTTCGACGCGGATCCCGGGACGCTCCGCGCCGTCTACGACCGGCTGGATGGAGTGCTGCTCACCGGCGGGGTGGACATGGATCCCCGGAGCTTCGGCGAGGAGCCGCATCCCCAGCTCGGCCACACCGACCATGCGCGCGATGTGGTGGAGCTCGAGTTGGCCCGGTGGGCCATCGCGGAGCGGAAGCCCGTGTTAGGGCTCTGTCGCGGCCACCAGGTGCTCAACGTGGCGCTGGGCGGCACCCTCTGGCAGGACATCGCCTCGCAGGTGCCGAGCGCGATCAAGCACGACTATTTCCCCACCGCGGGATACGCGCGCGATTTCCTCGCCCACGATGTCGCCCTTACGCCGGGGTCCCGGCTGCACGAGGCGTTCGAGGCGCCCACCATCCCCGTCAACAGCATGCACCACCAGGCCGTGAGGGAGCTGGCGCCCGCGCTCGTGGCATCCGCGCGCTCCGCCGACGGCCTGGTCGAGGCGCTGGAATCGGGAACGGAGCATTTCCTGCTGGGCGTGCAGTGGCATCCCGAGATGTTCGAGCGGAGCGACGAACGGACCCGCCGGCTGTTCCAGGCGTTCGTGGCGGCGGCGCGGGACGGCGGCCGCTGAGAATTCTCAAGGTGGGCCGCCCAGCGAGATTCTCCAGAACTTGGCCGCCGTGATCCATGAGGCGGATGTCGATGACGACCGCTTTCACACCCCGGAAGCGACCGGCCTCGCTGCGGTCATCCGCCGGCTGGGCCTGATCAGCGCAAACGACTCGGAACTGTTCTCGATCACCGATGGAGTGTTCGAGGGGCTGCACGCGTTGTTCGGGCGGACGCTGAGCTGAGGTGCGGATGCCCAACCCCCATCTCCTGATCACGTGGGACAGGAAACGAGATCTGGACTACGCCGCCAACGGCGGGCGGGACCTGCACACGATCTACGCGATCCAGGCGCTCCGGGCCTTGCTTTACGGATTCGCCAGCGTCCTGCTCGGCGCATCGCTGGCCCGCGCGGGGTACTCCGACACTCAGGTGGGGCTGGTATTCGGCGCGATGCTGGCCGGGTTCGCGCTGAGCTCCATCGCCCTGGGAACCCGAGCCGACCGCATCGGCCGGCGGCGCGTGTACGGGGCCTTGTTCCTGGTGATGGGCGCGGCAGGCACCGTCTTCGCGCTAACCCGCTGGTTGCCGGGATTGCTGCTCGCCGCGCTCACCGGAACGATCTCCGTCGAAGCCAACGAGAGTGGTCCGCTCACTTCGCTGGAGCAGGCGATGATTCCCCAGGTCGCCCGCGGGGCTCGAGCGCGCAACCGGGCCTTCGCGCGCTACAGCGCAGTGGCGTACTTCGCGGGCTCGCTGGGCGCCCTGGCGGCGGGCGGACCCGATTTCTTCCGCCGCTTCTTCCCGGCCCTGCCCGCGAGCCGGCAGTTCCTGTTGGCCTTCCCCGTGGTCGGCATCGCCTGCGCGCTGCTGAACCTGCGCCTGTCCTCTCGGGTCGAGGCGGCGAAGGTCAGCCCTACCCGCCAGGTTCCGCTGGCGCAGTCGAAAGGCCGGATCGCCGCACTCGGCGGGCTCTTCGCCGTGGATGCCCTGGGCGGAGGATTCGTGGTGACCGCGTTCCTGGTCTTCTGGTTTCAGCGGAAGTTCGCCGTCTCGACGGAGCTCATGGGACTGGTGTTCTTCTGCGCCGGCCTGCTACAGAGCGGCTCAGCCATCGCGGCGGGCTGGCTGGCGGACCGCATTGGACTGCTCAAGACGATGGTCTTCACCCACCTCCCTTCCAACCTGCTGCTGATCCTCATCCCGTTCATGCCGAGCCTGGGATCCGCAATCGCGGTGCTCCTGGCGCGATTCGCCATCAGCCAGATGGACGTGCCGGCCCGGCAGGCCTATGTGGTGGCCGTAGTCCAGCCCCACGAGCGCACCGCGGCGGCCGCCTATACCAATGCCGCACGGCAAGTGTTCAGGCCCGCGGGCCCCGCGCTGGGCGGCTACTTCATGCAGGCGATCTCGCTTTCGGCACCCTTCGTGGTTGCCGGCAGCCTCAAGATTCTCTATGATCTCATACTCTTTGGCACCTTCCGGCGGATCTCGCTGCCGGAGTCGGGCCGGTAACTGGTGGGCAGGTGGCACGCGTTCGTGGCGGGGGCGCGGGGTTGAGTCGTCCCCCCCGGCTGACCCGCAAACTCGAGCGCACCCCGGCACGGGAGGACTGCATGGATATTCTCACCTGGCTTCTGGTTGGACTGATCGCGGGCGTGCTGGCGAGCTACGCCATCGGCGGGATCGGCTACGGCATCCTGGGCGACATCGTCGTCGGTATGCTGGGAGCCGTCATCGGGAGCTGGCTCTTCGGCGTGCTCCACATCACGAACCCGATCCGCGGGCTTCCCGGCACGATCGCGGTCGCCTTCATCGGCTCGCTGGTGCTGCTCCTGATCGTCCGCGCGATCCGCCGCCCGCGCCGGGTGCTCTGACTCCCGGCCCGGCGCGGCGCGGCGCGTTCGCCGCGCTGCTCTGCTGCGTCGGGGCAGTCCTAACCCGCGGCGGAGCGAGCCTGACCCGGGCCGGCGCGCAGCAGACCCGTCCCGCGGCCTGCGCCACGAGCGGCCAGCCAGCGGCGGAGTGGAGGAGCTTCGCCTTCCTTGGGCTGGGACTTTCGCTCGCCCTGCCGCCCGGGCTCCTGCGGGTGCCGGACAAGAAGCTCGGCAAGGCCGCGAAGCGGGCCGCGGCCCAGGGCATTCCCGCAAGCACCGGCGCGCCCGAGCTGGTCGCGGCGTGGGAGACGCCCGCCAAAGCGCCGGGCGAGCTCCGCGAGGCGCTGCTCTACACCGTGGCGGGGACGGCGGCGCCGGAGGGGCGGCCCTGCGCCCTCCGCATCGCGACGCAGCCGGGGCTGGTCTTCAAGCTGGTGCTCTCCGGCGAGGGCAACGTGGAGCGCGAGTACTGGAGCGTGGCCTACTGGCCGGGCTTCGTCCTGGCGCTGGGCGGCCGCTCGACGGAGGCCTATGAGGCGGGGTTCGCGATCCTGCGCTCGGTCGCGGCGCGCTGACCGTCAGCTAACCCGCTTGGGGCGGAGCCGGCCCGAGCGCGTCACCGTCTTTTCGGTAAAGTCCGTCCGCCAGGCCACGCAGACGTCCCGGCTGTCCATGCGCGTGCAAACGCGAGCCGGCACCGTCTCGATCGCGGTGGATTGATAGCTCAGCCGCTCCACCGGGTCGCTGCGGTCGAACATGTAGCTCACCCCGCCGCAGATGTAGGTGAGCAATCGCCCGGTGGAGTTCTGCTCGTCGTAGCGGCAGGGTCCCGGTTCCGCATTGAAGAGAATCGAATCGCCCCGCACGGAAAACTCGCCCTCGAGCAGCAGTGGCGGGTGACTCGGGATCCGCTCGACGAACCGATAGACGCCGAGCCGGCTCGCCGTTGCGGGAGTGAGGTTGGACCGCGTGGTTCCGCACGCCGTGCCGAGCGCGAGCAGCGAAAGCGTGCCGGAAAGGCGGGGAGAGAGGGAGAGGGGCATGGAGCCTGACTCCCTCAAGAATGCCTCTCGGCGGTGGCGGGCGCAACTTCTTCCGGCCTCCGCAGCGCTCCCATCGCCTCCAATCCCACCGGCAGCAGGAGCAAAGTCACCAGGGTCGAGAGGGTGAGCCCTCCCAGCACCGCGATAGCGAGCGGGCGCTGCAGCTCCGCCCCTGAGCCCAGGCCGAGCGCCAGGGGGAATAACCCGGCGAGGGTACACAGCGTCGTCATCAAAATCGGCCGCAGCCGGAGCCGGCCGGCGCGGAGCAGCGATTCCCGGGGCGAGAGCCCCTGATCGTGGAAGCCGTGCGCGGCGTCGAGCAGGATGATCCCGTTCTTGACGATGAGCCCGATCAGGAGGATCAGCCCCATGAAGCTTGAGACGTTGAAGGGGACGCCGGCGAGCCAGAGCGCGATCAAGGCACCGGTGAGCCCGAGCGGCGCCGCGAGCATAATGGCCAGCGGCCCGCGGAAGTTGCCGAACTGGGTCACCATCACCAGCAGCACCGCGCCAGCGCCGAGCGCAAACACCAGCAACAGCTGACGGAAGGCTTCCCGCTGGCTGGCAGCCTGCCCGCTGATCTCCAGCATCCCGGGGGGCAGCGCCACCTTGCGCAGGCGCGCGCGGATCTCCCGGGTGATCGCGCCGAGGCTCGAGGTGCTGGGATCCACATCCCCCGTCACCGCCACGTACGGGCGCAGATTCTCGCGGGTTAGCTCGGCCGCATCCGCGGTATCGTGCACCCGGCCCAGCGTCCCCAGCGGCACCCACCCGTTCGGCCCGATGATGGGCAAGCGGGAGACCACGGTGGGATCGAGCCGCAGCGAATCGATGATCCGGACCCGGATCGGCACCTGGCGGTCGGGCTCGCGCATCGCGCCGGCGTCGGCCCCGAAGAGGGCGGCCTCCGCCTGCCTGCTCGCATCCTCGATGCTGAGCCCGAGCCGCGCAACCCGCAGCGGATCGAGGTCGACCCGCAGCTCGGGGAGGTAGCCCTGTACGCCGTTGAAGAGATCCACCAGGCCCGGAATCGATTCCACTTGCTTCGCCACGGCGGTGGCGGCTTTCTCCGCGGTGGCGAGGTCGGGATGAAAGAGCTTGAGCTCGACCGGCTTGCCGCTCGCCGCGAGATCCCCGATCAGATCCGCGAGAATCTGCATGAACTCGGTGCGCACCGAAGGGACCTCGGTCTCGATCCGCTCGCGCAGCCGGTTCATCACCTGATAGACCGAAGCGTGACGGACCTTGCGCGGCTTGAGCAGCACGGTCATGTCACCCCGATTGGGCGAGGTGGCGAAGAAGCCGAGCTCGCTGCCGGTACGCCGGGTGAAGGACTGCACGCCCGGGTCGGCCCGCAGGATCTTCTCGATCCGCCCGACCAGGGCGTCGGTCTCGGCGAGCGAGCTGCCGGTGGGCGACCAGTAGTCGAGGATGAAGCCGCCTTCGTCCATCTCCGGAAGGAAGCCGGTCCCGATGGTGCGGGACAGGAACACCAGCAGCACCACCGCCCCCGCGGCGAGCAGCAAGGCAAGGGCGCGGTGAGCGAGCAAGCCCGAAAGCGCGCGTTCGTGCACGCGCTCGAGCGGTTCCAGCGACAATTGCCAGCGCGGCGGCTTCGCCGCTTCCGTTTCGCCCGTGTGCCGCCGGTGCCATTCCTGCGCCAGCAACGGGATCAACGCCATCGCGATCACGAGGGAGAGCAGCACCGCGATGGCCAGCGCCAGGGAAAAGGAGCGGAAGAACTGCCCCACCACTCCGGTGAGCAGCCCCAGCGGTGTGAACACCACCACGGTGGTGAGCGTCGAGCCGGCCACCGGCGGGAAAATCTCGTCGGTCGCCCGGCGGATGACCTCGGCGGGCGGCTCGTCTTTGTGCAGCGCGAGGTTGCGTTCCACGTTCTCCACCACCACGACCGCGTCGTCGATGATGAGTCCGATCGCCACCGCGAGCCCGCCGAGCGACATCAGATTGAAGGAATCGCGAAACAGCGCGAGCCCCACGAAGGTGCCGGCGATGGTGAGCGGGATCGAAATGCCGGCGATCAGCGCGATGGCGGGCCGGCCGAGGAAGAGGAGCAGCACGACCATCGCCAGGATGCCGCCTACCACCATCGCGTCGCGCACGCTGGCGATCGAGCTGCGTACCAGCGAGCCCTGGTTGTACACCAGCTCGAGCTTCACGCCGGCTGGAAGCAACGGCCGGATCGTGACGACCGCTTCGGCCACCGCCTTCTCCACCCGCAGGGTGTTGCCGGCTGGCTGGCGGGAGATGTTGATCAGCGCGGCGGGCTGCCCGTTGCCGCGGGCGAGCTGGAACAGGTCCTGCACCCCGTAACCCACCGAGCCGAGATCGGCGACCCGCACCAGCCGGTCGCCGACGTTGCGCACCACGGTCTGCCCCAGCGCGTCGGGCGTGGTGGCGAGGCCCGAGACGATCACCCCGAATTGCCGGTACTCCCGATCGACCCGGCCCGCCGCGGTGAGCTGATTGGTGGCGGCAATCGCGTTGGCGACGTCGGGCACCCCGATGTGCTGGGTGATCAGCCGCTCGGGATCGAGCACCACCGACACTTCGCGCACGAAGCCGCCGGCGACATCCACGTCGCCCACGTCGGGAAGCCGGGCGAGCCGCGGGCGGACGACATACTGCGCCAGATCGCGCAGCACGACTGGATCGCCGCCGGTGAGCTCGTACTGCAGCATCGGGAAGACCGAGGGCGTGAGCCGCTCGACGGCGAGCTTGAGGCCGGGGGGCAGCGAGCTCTGCGCCGAGGCGACCCGCCCCTGCACCTGCTGGAGGGCGTACTGCATGTCGGCGCCGGGACGAAAATCGAGGCTCAGCTCGCTGGAGCCTCGCACGGTGCGGCTGCGGATGCGGCGGAGGTCGATGACACCGCTGACCGCTTCTTCGAGCGGGCGGGTGACCGCGACCACCATGTCGCGCGGCTCGAAGCCGCTGCCGATCGCGAGCACCACGATGCGCGGGAAGACCGCCTCGGGATACGCACCGGCCGGCAGGGTGCGCACCGCGTTGATGCCGGCCGCGGTGAGCAGTCCCGCGCCGAGGTAGATCGCGGCGCGGTGCCGCTGGAAGAGCCCGGTGAGGCTCACGGTCTTCGGGGTGATTCGGTCGGCACCACGCGAATCCCGTCGGTCAGGCCGAACGCCCCCGAGCTCACGATCCGCTCTCCGGGCTGGAGTCCGCGCAGGATCTCGGCACGACCGGCGCGGCGGATACCCACCGAGACGACCCGTGCTTTGGCCACCGAGTCGGCGCCCACCACGAAGACGTTGAGCGAATCACCCAGGACGACCAGCGCGGAATCGGGGATGACCAGCGCGCGGCGCGCGGCGCCGACCGTGATCCGCGCGGTAGCGCCGGACCCGGCCCGCAGCGCGCCACCCGGGTTAGGTACCCGGATCACCGCCTGCCCGGAATTGGTGAGCGAATCGACGGCCGGCGCCAACGCCGCGACCTTGCCGGGCGCGCCGCTGCTCGCGCCTTCGAGGAGCACCAGCGCGGGCTGGCCGACCCGGAGCCGCGCCAAGCCGGCGGCCGGCACCTGCGCCAGGAGATCGAGCGTGGTGCTGTTGATCACCTCGATGAGGGTCGCGCCCGCGTCCACCCGCTCGCCGGGGTGGACCGCGACCTGCTGCACCGCGCCGGCGATGGGAGAGCGCACGTGCATGCGGGCGAGCAGCGCCTGGGCCCCGCTCGCCGCGGCGCGCGCGCTCACGGCCGCGGCGGCTCGTTCGTCGGCCTGCTTCTGCGAGGTGATGCCCTGCGCGAACAGCTCCTTCTGGCGCGCCGCGTCACGCTCGGCGAGCTCGGCCTGGGCGATGGCGGTGCGCGCGCTGGCCAGGAGGTCCGGGGCATCGAGCTCGACCAGCGGAGTCCCGGGCCTAACCCGCGCGCCGAGCTGCGCGGGGACGCTCCGGACCACCGCGGGGGCGGGCGCGGTGAGCAGCGCCGAGCCGCCGGGGGTGGCGGTGAGCCGGCCCACCACCGTGACGACGTCGGTGACGCTGTCCAGGACGGCGACTGTGACGCCGACCGGCACGCGGGGCGTGACTTCAGCTTCCTGCTCACCCTTATGGCACGCCGAAAGCAGGCCGAGCCCGATCAGCCCATAGCCCATAGCCCATAGCCCATAGCCAGCTCTCATTCCAGTCTCCCGAGCAGCGCCCGCCAGCGCGCCAGCGCGGCCTGGAACGCCTGCAGGTCGCGCACGCCCTCGAGCACCACGTCGCGCTCGCTGCGTAGCGCGTCGAGCACGGGCAGGACTCCGGTTTCTCCCGCGCGATAGGCCGCTACGGCGCGGAGCCGAAGTTCCCGCGCGGCGGGAAGCAGAGAATCCCGTGCGAAGCGGGCGCGCTGCGCGGTCTCCTCGAGCCGGATGCGGGCATCGGCGAGAGCGCGCGCCGCTTCGAGCCGGGTTTCCTGCGCTTCGGCTCCCGCCCGCGCCAGCCGCGCCCGGGCCTGGCCCAGCTCACCGCGGGAGAAGTCCCAGGGTGGAAATGCCACCGCCAAGCCGAGGAAGCTCAATCGCTTGCCCGGCTCATCGGGGCTGTCCCACTCGGCACCCGCGGTGAGCGAGGGAATCTGGAGCCGGCCGCGCTGGACGCTCTTGAGGGTGAGCTGCGCGGCAACCGAGTCCGCCACCGCCCCTCGCACCGCCGGAACGCTGTCGGGGAGGGGCCTCAGGATCAGCGTGCTGTCGTAATCGAGCCCGAGATCGAGCGCGCCGCTCGGCACCGGTGGCGCCGCTCCCGTCCAGCCGATGGCCTGGCCCAGGGTGGCGCCGGCGCTGCGCGCGGTTTCCCGGGTCTCGGACAGCAATTGCTGAGCGCGACGGGCATCCTGCGCCACCTGGTCGTACTCCAGCCGGGAAATGTCTCCGGCGCCGAGCCGCGCCCGGGCGATCCGGGTTAACGAATCGCTGAAGCCGACCTGCTCCGCCACCAGTCGCAGCGTTTCGTTGGCGCCGAGCGCGTCGAAGAACCCGATGCGCACCTCACGAACCAGCTCGGCGATCGTCTGCACCGAATCGGCTTGTGCGCGCCGGATGCGGGCCGAGGCCGCCGCGCGATCGGGGCCGCGGGTCAGCAGCCAGGAGAACGACTCATCAACGAAGAGGTGCTGGTGCGGGGTGTCGCCGGTCTTCTCGTAGGAGACGGTGGGGTGCGGGATGTCGCCCGCAAACCGCCGCTCCGCCCGCGCCTGAGCCACACCGGCGGCAGCGATGGTGGGGCGTCCCCGAGCCACCCGCGCCTGGCGCAACGCCTGATCCAGCGTGAGCGGCGCGGAGGAGGGGACCTGGACCGCAGCCACGAGCAGCAGCGCAAGCCACATCGTGAGTTGTCTCCCCGGGAGTAAGAGCGTAGAGAGTGCACCGCTGACCTCTCCACGTCAAATGGCGACGCCTCGTGGAGATTGGCCGACACATTGGCTGCCGCGGACAGGAGAGCTATGATTGCGGCGTGTCCCCTTTACTGGATGCGGCGCTCCTCAACGAGCATCAGCGGCGGCATCTCGGCATTACCCTCGGGCAAATGCAGCAATTGCTTCACGAAATTGCAGCGCTGCTCCACACGCCCGCGCCGCAAGACGGGCTGGTGACGGAAGCGGACGATATTCCCCCGGAGTTCGCGCGCCGGGCCCCGCAGGCGATCGCTCGGCTCGACGCCGGGATCGCGGCGCTGGCGGAGCGCTTCGCGCTGCCCCGCCGGGAACGCTCGCGCTTCCGCTGGGCGCGTGCGGTGCTCGGTATCTCGATCGACAACCTCGAGGACAGTCGGGCCTCCAAGCTCCGGGCGTACGGTGAGGTGAATCCGGAGCTCGCCGCGGCGCTCGACCCCGAGCTGCATGCCTTGCAGAGCCAGCTCCGGGCGCTGCTCTTCCTGCTCGAGTCGCGCGAGACCGCCTGAACCTAACCCGGAGGCTTGACCCATGCGCACAGGATGGCTGGCGTTTGCGCTGATCCTGACGGCTGGACTCACGGCACAGGACGCGCGCTGGACGTCGATCCGGCGCGCGTTCGGCCAGGAGGGCGAGACGGAAGCGGGCCACTTCCGCATCAATCTCCCCCGCAGCGACCTGCAGGTCCGGATCGGCGGCGATGCCCTCTCCCCGGCCTTCGAGTTTACCAGCTACATAGGCTTCGTGCCCGTGGGAGCGCGCGACGTACTGGCGATGGGCGAGGTGATTCTGCGCGACGACGAGGTCCCGGCGGCGCTCGCCGAAGCGCACCGGCAGGGGATTCGAGTGACCGCGGTGCACAATCACCTGATCGGGGAGACGCCCCGGATCGTCTATCTGCACGTGATGGCCCAGGGTCCCGCCGCCGCGATCGCAGCGAAGCTTCGGGCCGTTTTCGCGAGCAGCGCGACCCCGCTCAAGCCCCGGCAGGAATCCCCCGCAGCCGCTCTGGACTGGACGGCGGTCGACGCGATCCTCGGCCCGCACGCCGAGGCCGAAGAGAGCGTGGCGGAATACGTGTTTCCCCGCCGCGAGCGGCTCGCGGTACACGGAATCACGCTGCGCTCCACTGGTCTGCTGGAGACGGCATCCGAGGTGGTCTTTCAGCAGCTCGGCAGCGGACGGGTGGCGTGCACCGGCGAGCTCTTCGTGCTGCCGGGCGAGGTGGATCCCGTGGTGCGCACCCTGGACGAGCATGGCTTGCACGTGACGGCCGTGCACCAACACATGGTCGACGCGAGTCCCCCCATGTATTGGATCCACTGGTATGCAGTCGGTGACGGCCCGGCACTGGCGCGCGGCGTCGCCGCGGCGCTCCTGCACATGAACAGCGTGCGGAAGTCGGAGGCGGAAGGGAAAGGCCCGTAAGGCCGAGGCAGCAGCGCTAGCGAGTCACTAGCACCGGTGGTTCAGGGCGAACTCCATCGCCGCAGCGTGACAGGCATTTTTAGGTGCGCCGCGGAATGGCGTCAACTGCGGCCGAGTCGTCCCCCGGTAACCCGCCAGCGCTCGTACACCGCGGCCGCCGCCAGCGCGAGGCTCAAGCCCAGCAACCATCCCGCGATGACGTCCGAGGTCCAGTGCAC
>DASYPD010000261.1:0-7451 GCA_036007005.1 Gemmatimonadales bacterium | reverse complement strand
GTGAGTAGGGAGTAGTGAAAGGGGATGGGGAGAGGCCTACTCCCTACTCCCTACTCACTACTCACTATAGTTTCAATCGTGATTCGATTCCACCACGTCAGCAAGACCTACCCCAGCGGCGTCGAAGCGCTGCGCGACGTCTCCTTCCACATTGCCAAGGGGCAGTTCGCTTTTCTCACCGGGCATTCGGGCGCGGGGAAATCCTCAATTCTTTCGTTGCTCATCGCCGAGCAGAAGCCCAGCGCGGGCGAGGTGCGGGTCTCGGGGTTCCCCGTCGCGCGGCTGAGCACGAAGCAGGTCCCCCGCCTGCGGCGCAAGCTCGGCATCGTCTTTCAGGATTTCCGGCTGCTCGAATACCGCACGGTGGAAGAAAACGTCGCGTTCGCGCTGGAAGTCACCGGCGCGCGGCGCGAGACCATTCCCGGGCGGGTCATGCGGGTGCTGTCCCAGGTGGGGCTGGCCTCGAAGGCGCGAGTCTATCCCAAAGAGCTGTCGGGGGGGGAGCAACAGCGCGTCGCCATCGCGAGAGCGCTGGTCAACGACCCGCCGATCTTCATCGCCGATGAGCCGACCGGCAATCTGGACGAGCGCGCGGCCCGGGGAATCTTCCAGCTGCTGCAGCAGATCAACGGCGGCGGCACCGTGGTGGTGATGGCCACCCACAACATGGCCCTGGTGCGCGACACATCCTACCGGGTGCTCGAGCTCAAGCACGGCCAGCTGGTCTATGACTCGGCGCAGGAAGGACAACCGGAGGGGGCCGAGTGAGGTTGCCCGCTCCGCTTCGTGAGGCCCTGCGGACGTTCCGGCGCACGCCGCTGCTCTCCGCGCTCTCGGTCGCCTCGATCGGCTTCTCGCTCTTCACCATCGGGCTCTTTGCTCTCGTGGCACTCAATTTCCGGCACAGTCTCCGCGCGCTGGCCGAGCGGGTGGAAGTGGTGGCGTTCGTGCTGCGCGGCACGCCGCTCGAAACAATCAGCGCGGCGACTCAGGACGTCGACGCGTTTCCCGAAGTGCTCGAGGTGCGCTACGTGAGCGAAGAGGAGGCCCTGGCGCGCGCGCGCCGGGAGCTGGTGGAATTAAAAGAGGCCTACCGCGAGCTCGAGGTGAACCCCCTGCCCGGGTCGCTGGAAATCCGCCTCAAGCCGGAATTCCGCAACGCCAGAAACGCGCAGGTCGTCGCGGAGCGGTTGCGGGGTTTCCCCTTCGTGGATGATGTGCGCTACGGCCGCGACTGGGTCCAGCGACTCGACCGCTTGCGCAATCTCGCCGCCCTGGTCGGCCTGGTGATCGGGCTGGCCTTTGCGATTGTGGCCATCGTCATCATCGGGGTGACGATCCGAATCACGGTGCTGCAGCGCGCGACGGAGATCTCGATCATGCGCCTGGTCGGCGCCACCAACCGCTATATCCGCGAGCCATTCTTGCTCGAAGGGGCGCTCAAAGGCGTGCTCGGCGGAGTGCTGGCGGCGCTGATGTGCTGGGTGCTCTTCGAGGTGTTTCGCCGCAGCTCGGCTGAGGTCGGGAGCGGGCTGGTGTTCTTCGGCACCCCGGAGATCACCGCCGGCCTGTTCTTCGGTACCCTGATCGGATTGCTGGGAAGCCTGCTGAGCGTAGGGAGGCAATTGAGGAATGTCTGAGGGCAGGGCGCTTTCGTTCCTCCTCCTGACTGGATTCCTCACCGTTTCCAGCATCCTTACCGCGCAACAGCCCGACATCGAGTCGAGCCGCCGCCGGCTCGACGACATTCGGGCCGAGCGGGAGCGGCTGCGTCGCGAGCAGGACCGGCTCGAAGGTCAGGTACGGGACGCCGGAGCCGAACTCCGCAACATCGAGCGCCAGCGCGACGCGACCAACAGGATCGTGAACGAGCTGGAGCGCCAGATGCGTGGCCTCGGGGACCAGCTGCTCTCCTCGAGCCAGCAGCTCACCCTGGCGCAAGACAACCTCGCCGACCGGCGCGCGGTGCTGAATCGACGTCTGGTCGAGATCTACAAGCGGGGTCCGCTGTTCACCTTCCAGGTGCTCCTGAGCGCCGAATCATTCGGCGATCTGCTCTCGCGCTACAAGTATCTCTACCTGCAGAACCGCCAGGACCGCGCGCTCGTCGAGGACATCAGCCGGCTCGCGGGGCGTATCCGGCGGCAGCGCGGCGAACTCGTCGATGTACAATCGGACCTCGACCGCCGGCGTGAGGAGCGCGCCAGCGAGCTCAAGAGCTTCGAGGTCCTGGCCCAGGAGCGTTTCGCACGGCTGAACCGGCTGCGGCGTTCCAGCGAGTCCGCCCAGCAACGCCTCTCGGTTCTGGAACGCGACGAGGCCAGGCTCAATGATGTCCTGGCCGGACTCGAGCGAGCGCGGCGTCCGCGGGGCACTCTGGCCCCCGGCACGCCCGGCGCCAACGACCTCACCACCGCCGATCTCGGCTCGCTGGACTGGCCCGTCTCAGGAAGGATTCTCTTTCGTTTCGGGCGCGATACGCTGCCGAGCGGCGCCGTGATCCGCCGGAACGGGATCGCCATCGGCGCCCCGGCAGGAACGCCCGTGAAGGCGGTATCCTCAGGCCGGGTCGCGCTGGTTCAGCGGCTCGGCACCTATGGCCTCACGGTCGTCCTGGAACACGGCAACGGCTACTTCTCGCTCTACATGCAGCTGGGATCGGCCAGCGTGGCAGTGGGAGAGTCGGTGCAGCGGGGCCAGAGCATCGGCACGGTGGGCGGCGAGAACACCGACCAGGGTCCCCACCTCTACTTCGAGATCCGCGGGGAGAATCAGATTGCGCTGGATCCAGCGGACTGGCTGAGAAGACGGTGAGCGGTGAGCGGTGCGAGGTGAGCGGTAAGCGGGAGGAGCAGGAATCCGAGCGGAAAGGGGGAGTGACCGCTCACTGCTCACCGCTTACCACTCACCGCTATGCGGCCACCGGCTCCATGAGGCCCACGCGGTCTTCCGCCGTCGTCTTGCCCCGAATCAGCGCGGTTTCGGCGGCGCCCAGCACATCCTCCACCCGGTTCAGCCCCTGGTGGGGGAAGATCACCAAACCCGCCGCGAGGCGGGGATGCTCCGCGAGCACCAGATCCTCGAAGTGATGCTCGGCGAGCCGCGCGGCGATGCGGGCGAGCAGGCGGCGGGCCCCCTCCACTCCGGTCGCCGGCATCAGCAGCGCGAACTCGTCACTGCCATAACGGGCCACGAAGTCCGGGGTGCGAATCTCCTGGAGCAGCATGCCGCCGAGCTCGGCGAGGAAACGGTCGCCCACCGCCGTCCCGAGCCGGGTATTCAGCTCGCGCAAGGCATCGACGTCCAGCAGCGCGAAGGCGAGCTGGGAGCCGTAACGCCGCACGCGCTCGCACTCTTCGCGGAGCCGGCGATCCAGCGCGTCGAGGCTGGCGCAGCCGGTGAGCGGATCCGTACTGGCGGCCTGCACTTGCCGGCGAGACTGCTCCGCCCGGCGCTCCTCCCGCTCCAGCAAAGCTCCCGTGGCGTTGACGAGCTGTTCGACCAGGGTGACTTGCTCCTGCAGCAAGGCGCGCTCGCCGCGGCGGGTGCGGATCACCAGCACTGCCCGAACGGCACGATGCGTGATCAAGGGAACCGCGGCGGCACTCTCCACTTCATGAACTTCCGGCGAATCGGGCCATTGCGCGAGGTGGGCCAGGAAAAGGCCGTCCCGCAGGACCTCGGGCGCGTGGACCGTTCGGCCGGAGACGGCGGCCTCGACGGCCTCGGGATAGCGGAAGAGATCGACCGCGACATCGCGCAGCGTGGGGTTTTCGTGCACGGCAATGAGCCGCGCGTAACGGCGATCGGCCGAGGGAGCGAGACAGACGCAATGGGCAGCGCCGAGGGCCGTCCCCAGACGGTGGACCAGCAGCTCCAGCATTTCCTCGGGCCGGCGGGCCGAAGCAATTTCCTGGATCGACCGAAAGAGATCCTCCTGCAGCGCTCCGGCGCCTGCGGCCCGCCGCATTTCCGCACCGGAGCGGAGCCGGGACTCCAGTCGCGCGCACAGCTCCGCCAGATTGATGGGGGAGGCGAGCGCATCGGCCGCGCCGAGGGACAGCGCCCGCGCGACGCCGCCGCGATCGGAGCTGCCGAGCAGCACGATGACCGGCACAGCGCCCCAGCGGTC
Source organism: Gemmatimonadales bacterium (assembly GCA_036007005.1). Classification (GTDB taxonomy): domain Bacteria; phylum Gemmatimonadota; class Gemmatimonadetes; order Gemmatimonadales; family GWC2-71-9; genus JABFSM01. The sequence continues at coordinate 3,319 of DASYPD010000261.1, read as the reverse complement.
GGTGCGGAAGCGCGCGAGGGACTGCTCGAGTCCCAGCCCTTCATCGCGGACGGCGAGGAGCACCAGATCGGGCAGCGGAACGGCGTCCGCGGCGTCGCCCTCGCGTGAAGGCACCGCGTCCAGAGCGAGCTGTCCTTCGGCGAGCGCGAAACCCGCCCGGACGAGGGCGCGCTCCAGCCCCTCGGGACGACAGCTCGCGTCGCCAAACAGGAAGACCCGCTCCCTCATCGAACCTCTGATTCTGTCCCGCGGAGGACCTGCACGAGTATGGCTCCCGGAAAACGAGATCCTGCCGAACGCCTGGGCGCTCACGTATCCACTCAGGGTGGAATCCAGACGGCGCCGGGCCGCGGCACCGCCATTGGGGCGACGGCGGTTCAGGTATTCACCAAGGGACCGAGCCAGTGGCGCGAGCCCGTGCTGGAGCGGAGCGCCGTGCGGGAATTCCGCGACTGCCTGGAGTCCAGTGAGATCTGCGTGGTGATTTCGCACGATTCGTACCTCATCAACCTGGCCTCCCCGGACCCTGAGCTAAGCAGAAGATCCATAAGGGCTTTCATCGCCGAGCTGAGACGTTGTCGAGCGCTCGGAATCGCCCGGCTTGTGTCGCACCCGGGCAACTACATTGACCACCCCGCTGCCGGTCTGGAACGGAACGCCCGGAGCTACACGCGCTGCCTGCGGGCCGTACCCGGCGTGAATCTCCTGCTCGAGGGTACCGCAGGGAGTGGCACTGCACTCGGCAGCCGCTTCGAGGAGCTCGCTGAATTGCGGGAACGGATCGCGGACGACGTGCGAGAGCGAGTCGGGTTTTGTCTCGACACCTGCCATCTCTACAGCGCGGGATATGACCTGATCGGCGATTACGAGGGGGTATGGGCTCACTGGGAGCGAAGCATCGGTTTCCGCTGGCTCGGCTGCCTGCATCTCAATGATTCCAAGACGCCGTTCGCTTCGCGCTGCGACCGCCACCAGCTCATTGGCGAGGGCTCGCTCGGGCCGGAGCCCTTCCGCCGCATCATGCGCGACGCGCGCTTCCGCGAGATCCCCAAGATCATCGAAACGCCGAAGGGAAAAGACGTGACGAACGATCGCCGGATGCTGCGGAGGCTGCGGGGGTACGCGAGAGTGACCGGTGACCAGTGACCAGTGACCGGTGACCGGTGACACGATATCTTTACGACTCCTTAACCCTGCATCCCATGGCGGCGAAAACCTCCGTTGAGCGCGAGAGCATCACACTTGCCGCCCAGGGTATCGCGGCGCAATGCATTCGGGCCAATCTGGCCCCGAGCGAATTGATCGAGCACGCCGTGCGGCGCGAAGAAGGACGCCTGAGCGACCGCGGCGCCTTTACCGCGATCACCTCACCGCACACCGGTCGCAGTCCCAAAGACAAGTTTCTGGTCGACGAGCCCGGCTCCTCGAGCCGGATCTGGTGGGACAAGAACGAGAAGCTCTCCGAGGCCCATTTCGAGAAATTGCTCGGCGCCGCGCGAAGCCACCTGAGCAAGCAACCCGAGCTCTTCGTGCAGGATCTGTTCGGCGGCGCCGATCCGGCCTACCGCCTGGCGGTGCGCTTCATGACGCCCAACGCGTGGCAAGCGCTCTTCGTGCGGAACATGTTCCTCCGCCCCAGCCTGGCCGAGCTGGCCTGCTTCACGCCGGCGTGGACAGTGTATCACTGCCCTGAGCTCGTGGCGGACCCCGCGGCGCACGGAACCCGGAGCGGGACATTTATCGTGCTCAACTTCGGCCAGCGCTGCATTCTGATCGGGGGAACGCGCTACGCGGGGGAGATGAAGAAGAGCATCTTTACGGCGCTCAACTATCTGCTGCCGCAGCAGGGTGTGTTCCCGATGCACTGCTCGGCGAATCTCGGTCCCAAGGGCGATACCGAGATTTTCTTCGGACTCTCGGGCACCGGGAAGACCACGCTGTCCGCGGATCCCGGGCGGCACCTGATCGGCGATGATGAGCACGGCTGGAGCGACCAGGGGGTCTTCAATTTCGAGGGTGGCTGCTATGCCAAGGTGATCCGGCTGTCCGCAAAGGGCGAGCCCGAGATCTACGCGGCAACGCGGATGTTCGGCACGGTGCTGGAAAACGTGGTGCTCGATCCGCGCACGCGGGAGCCGGACTTCGAGAGCGACAGCATCACCGAGAACACTCGCGCCAGCTATCCAATTCACTTCATTCCGAATCACCAGCCCGACGGCCTGGGCGGCCATCCCCAGAACATCGTGTTCCTGACCGCGGATGCCTTCGGGGTTCTGCCGCCGATTGCCCGGCTCAGTGCGGACCAGGCGATGTATCACTTCCTCTCGGGCTACACCGCCAAGGTCGCCGGCACCGAACGGGGCGTCACCGAGCCAGCGGCCACGTTTTCTGCCTGCTTTGGGGCGCCGTTCCTCCCGCTGCATCCGAGCGTCTATGCCAAGCTGCTGGGCGAGCGGATCGCGAAGCATGGCGCGCGGGTCTGGCTGGTCAACACCGGCTGGACCGGAGGTGCATACGGGACCGGCTCGCGCATGAAGCTGAGCCACACGAGAGCGCTGGTGGACGCGGCGCTCTCGGGGAAGCTCGACCATGCCGGCTACGAGAAGGACCCGGTGTTCGGGCTCGAGGTTCCGACCGCAGTGCCGGGCGTGCCGAGCGAGCTGCTCACCCCCCGGAACACCTGGCCCGACGCGACAGCCTACGACGCGCAGGCGGCCAAGCTCGCGGAGATGTTCCGCAAGAATTTCGCAGCGTACGCGGCGGGAGTGCCGGACACCGTTGCGCAGGCTGGGCCGAGGTGAGGGATCAGGGGATCAGGGGATCGGGGGATCAGGGAATCCGGGGGACCTGATTCCCGGATTCCCTGATTCCCGGATTCCCTGATTCCCGGGTTCCCTGATCCCATGCGCAGCTTCGAGGTCATCCGCGACCCGCTGTGGGATAACATCACCCTCGACAACATTGCCCTGGAGCTGCTCGATACGCCGGCGGTCCAGCGCCTGCGCTACATCCGGCAACTCGGGCACGCCTTCCTGGTGTATCCCGGCGCCACCCACTCGCGTTTCGAGCACGCCCTCGGCGCATATCACCTAACCCGGCGCGCCCTTGCCGCACTCGAGGCCCGCGGCGAGCTCGCGCGCGTTCCCGACGGGGCACGGCTCGCCGTCACGCTGGCGGGGCTGCTGCACGACATCGGCCACTACCCGTTTTCGCACGCGCTCGAAGAAGCCGGGTTTGTCTCGCACGAGACCCAGGGGGCCGCGCGGCTGCGCCAGGGCGAGCTCCGCACCCGGCTGGCGGACCTGGGGGGGGCCGGGCT
>DASYPD010000260.1:0-10693 GCA_036007005.1 Gemmatimonadales bacterium | reverse complement strand
GCGAGCGCGTGCGGTTGATCGAGCTCTCCCCTGGCGGTGCCCCGCTTCCCGATGCTCTTGAGCAGCCGGCCGTCCTTGCTGAACTTGAGGATCCGCGCGTTCGCTGCCTCGGCCGAGGAGTGTCCTTCCGCAACGAAAATGTCGCCATTCGGCGCCACCAACACGTCGTTCGGCTGCCAGAAATAACTCGAGTCCCGCCCACCGCCCCGCTTCCCCAGGGTCAGCAGCAGCGTGCCCTCTGGGCTGAACTTGTAGACCTGGTGGCCGAGCGGTTGTCCGTCGGCGCCTTTGGAGTTGCGCTGCTCCGCGCTGCCGGTGCAGGCGCAATCGGTCACCCACAGGTTGCCGTCTCGATCGACAAAGATGCCGTGCGGTGAGAGGAACATCCCCGCGCCGAAGCTCCGCAGCAGCGTTCCGGTCGAATCGAATTTGAGGATCGGATCGAGCTTCGAGCCCGCGCAGCTATTGGCCCCGCACCGCTCGGCCACCCAGATGCTGGTGCCGTCCTTGTCGATTTCCACCGCGCTGGTCGAGCCCCAGCTCCTCCCCGGGGGCATTTTGGCCCAGCCCTCCACGGTGCGGTAGGGATTCGGGAGCTCGTTCGTGGGTGATGGGGCGGACTGCGCCCCCAGCGACCCGCCCCCCACGATCGCTAGCAGTCCAGGAACAATGAGGAATCTCATACCGTACAACGTACTGTATTCTCGCTCACTGGTCACTGGTCACTGGTCACCGGTCACTGGTCACTGGTCACTGGTCACTGGTCACCGGTCACTGGTCACTTGCCCGGCGGAACCCGCTTTCTTAAGTTGGATCAGGAGTACTACCCACACAGGGGCGTTTCTCACGATGCGTCGTCACTATTGCGCGATGATGGCCGCCAAACTCGGCGTGCAGGCTTTCGGGCACGGAGTGCGCCCGCTCGCCTGGATCCCGAAGATCGGCGTCATCGCCTCCACCCGAAAGAAACGAGCACCCTAGAAGCCCTCGATCAGATCGCGTGATCCGCCTTCCGGGTGCTCCGAGAGACCCGGAAGGCTTTTCGTTTTGCACCGTGAACGAGGATCACCCAATGGACGCGACAGCACAGACCCTCGACCAGGCCATCGTAACCCGCTACACGGGCCAGCCGGCGCGGCTGCCCGTGGAGCTCCGCGCGCGCATCGAGGCCGGGTGGGCCGGGGCGCCGGTGCTGCTCTACGCCCTGGCTGACCTGAGCCCGACGCTCGAGCTGACCGAGGCCTGGGTCGCGCTCGGCCCGCGCGAGCTCGCCGTGGCGCGGCGGCGGGCCGCAGCGGATGGCTGGGACATCACGAGCTTCCGGCGCGACCGACTCACCGCGGTCCGGGAAAGCCCCGGCCTCTCCGCCACCACGCTCGCCTTTCTCGCCGAGCCCGGTGAGCCGCCCCTCGCGGTGCTGCGCTACACCCACCGCCAGCGGCGCGCCTTCGAGAACCTGCGCTTCGTCGTCGAGGAAGCTCTGGCGGGACACCTGGTCACGCCGGCCGATGCGGACCGGGACTACGCCGAGGCGGTGGCCCGTCCGGTGCGCGAGGCGCAGGCGCTGCTCGCCGGGCGGCCCCACGCCGTGATCGGACGGCTGCTGGGATACCTCAAGCCCTATCGGCGCGATCTCTCGCTCGGGATGGCTGCGGCGGCGGTGATCACCCTGGTCAGCCTCATCCCGCCCTGGCTGGCGGGTTATGTGCTCGATCGCCTGGTGGGACCGGCGCGCGACGGGCGGCTTCCCGTCGACCGCGCGGCATTGCTCGCCTGGGTCGCGGTGTCCGCCATGGCGCTGGTGTTCCTGGTGCGCCAGGGAGCGGCGTGGATCCGGCTCCGCCTCATGGCCATCATGGGGGAGTGGGTCGCGCGCGACCTGCGCACCGAGCTGTACGAGCACCTCCAGCGCCTCAGCCTCTCGTTCTTCGCGCGGAAGAAGACCGGCAGCATCATCACCCGGGTCTCCGCCGATACCGACCGGCTCTGGGAGTTCGTTGCCTTCGGCGTGGTGGACGTCTCTCTCTCGGCGGTGATGCTGCTCGGCCTCGGCACCGTGCTGGTCACGCTCGACTGGCGGCTCGGCCTGGCGATGGTGCTGCCCGTCCCGCTCTTCTGCTGGCTGATCTTCCGGCACGGCGAGTCGATCAACCGGCTCTTCCTCCGCGCCTGGAGAAAATGGTCGCGGGTGACCGACGTGCTGTCCGACACCATCCCGGGCATCCGGGTGGTCAAGGCCTTTCACCAGGAGGAGCGCGAAGTCGAGCGCTTCGGCGAGCGAAACGATGACGTGACTCGCGAGTTCAATCGCATTCACCGCATGTGGACCGGCTTTTGGCCGTTCCTCATGCTCGGTGTGCACGCGACCACCGTGCTCGTCTGGGTGCTCGCGGTGCCCCGGCTGCTGCACACCGCCGGCCCGGCGCTCTCGACCGGAACCTTCGTCTCGTTCCTGCTCTACGCGACGATGTTCATCGCGCCGATCGAGGTGATCGGTCAGATGGCTCGCACCATGAATCGAGCCACCACGTCGGCGCATCGCGTCTTCGAGATTCTCGACACCGAGCCCGAGCTCCTCGACCCGCCGGAGCCGGTCCAGCTCCAGCCCCTCGAAGGCCGGGTGAGCTTCGATCATGTGTCGTTCGGCTACGACGGGGTGCGCCAGGTGTTGCGGGGGGTGAGCTTCGACGTCGCGCCGGGCGAGCTGATTGGCTTGGTGGGCCCTTCGGGAGGCGGGAAGACCACCGTCGTCAACCTGATCGCGCGCTTCTACGACGTGAGCGGAGGCGCCGTGCGAATCGACGGCGTGGATGTGCGCGCGCTCGATAGCGGGCATTTCCGCCGCCAGATCGGGATGGTATTGCAGGACCCGTATCTGTTCTACGGCACCGTGCTGGAGAATATCCGCTACGGAAAGCCGGATGCCACGCTCGACGAGGTGATCGCCGCGGCCCGCGCGGCCAATGCGCACGACTTCATCCTCAAGCTCACCCATGGCTACGACACCTTGGTGGGAGAGCGGGGCCAGACGCTTTCGGGGGGCGAGCGCCAGCGGGTCTCCATCGCCCGGGCCATCCTGCACGACCCCAGGATCCTGATCCTGGACGAAGCGACCAGCAGCGTGGATACGGAAACCGAGCGGCACATTCAGGAAGCGCTCGAGCGGCTGGTGGGAGGGCGAACCGTGTTCGCCATCGCGCACCGGCTCTCGACGCTCCGCAAGGCCTCCCGCCTCTTCGTGATCGAAGACGGCCGCCTGGTGGAGCACGGGACCCACGCGGAATTGCTGGAAAGGGAAGCTGGCAAGTACCGCCGCTTACACGAACTTCAACTTGCGCTGAGGTGATACCATGCTCGCACTCGAGCGACGTGCCGACGGCGTCCTCTGTGTCACCTGCGGCTCCCGGATCCAGCCGGTCCTGGTCCGCCCCTGCTTTCCCTGGGTGGAGTCGCGCCGGTACATCTCGCTGCGCGACGACGAGCACAACGAGGTCGCGCTGATCAAAGACCCGGAGGAGCTCGACCCTGCTTCGCGCGCGGCCCTCGAGCAGTCCCTCGCCGAGGCGGGTTTCCTGCTCGAAGTAACCCGCGTGCTGGCGGTGGAGGAGGAAGTCGAGATCCGCCACTGGCGCGTGGAAACCCGCCAGGGCCCGCGCAGCTTTCAGACCCGGCTCGATGCTTGGCCGAGGAGCCTGCCCGGCGGCGGTTTTCTCATCCGCGACGTGGCGGGCGACTTGTACCACCTCGCGGCGCCGGCGGCGTTGGACCGGCGGAGCCGCGAACTGCTCTGGGCCTTCGTGGATTAGCCCTGCGACTGGTCACTGGTTACTGGTCACTGGTCACTGGTCACTGGTCACCGGTCACTGGTCACTGGTCACTCTCCAGTACACCGCATAGCGCTCATCGAACAGCCGGTAAAACGGCACCAGGGTGACATCTTGCGCTTGGCCCGTGGTCCGGAACTCGAGCGGTTGCCCCGCCGGCTGGATCCATCCCAGCTCCTCGCCCGCGGCCTTGAAGGCCGGCACCGCGACCGGCTCGAGCTTGTAGCTGGGCACCGTGCGTGGTTTGGTCGGCTCGGCCCGGAGAGTAGCTGGCGTGAGTCCTTCGGTGCCCAGCCTGCCCGCCAGCACCAGCGGCCCGTACAGGAAGGCCCGGAGCGAGGGGTCGTCCGGCATCGCCTGCGCGTGCAGCCGCATCGGAAAGCGCAGTGTCAGCCGGTCGCCGTCCTTCCAGCTCCGCTCGAGTACGTAGTAGCCGCCCGGCCCGGCAAATCCCTCGAGGCCCTTGCCGTTGAGTGACGCGCTGTTCGTCCCCGTGGCCCAATAGGGCACCCGCACCCGCAGCGCGAACGCCGCCGGCCGCGCCGCGCGAATCGTGAGCGTGGTCGTATCCTCTTCCGGGAACCGCGTCTCCTGCAGCACCCGCACGCCCTTCGCCTGCCAGTCCAGCTCCGACGCCGCGAAGAGATTGACGTAGAGCCCCCGCTCATCCTCGAAATAGATGCTGTCGCCCAGCTTGGAGAACGCCTCGCTCATCGAGCCGGTGCAGCACCAGTAGTCCTGCCCCGGCGTCCCGAAGAGCTTCCAGAGGCCGGAGGCGAGCGAGACGTAATAGAGTTTGTCGCCGTCCGCGGGATGCTGGCTTCCGATGATCCCGTTCCACAGCGCGCGCTCGTAGTAGTCCGCGCACGCGGGATCGGCGGTCCAGCTGAAGAGGTGACGGGTCAGTTTCATCATGTTGTAGGTGACGCAGTCTTCCTGCGTGTAGCCCGAGAGCTGATTCGCCAGCACGTACGGCTCCGAATTCCAGCCTTCGCCGTTGCTGGTGCCCCCCGTGCAGAACGCGCGTGCCGTCGTCACCTCGCGCCAGAAGTACTCCGCGATGCGGCGGTAACGGGGATCGCCCGAGAGCTCGTAGCGCCGCGCCGCACCGATGATTTTGGGGATCGTCGTGTTCGCATGGAGCCCCTTGAGCTGATCGACGCCCTGCGCCAGCGGCGCGAAGATCCGCTCGTGATCGAACCGCCGCGCCGTGCCGCGCAAACCGTTGTCGCCCGTCGCGGCGGCGAGGTTGTAGAGCACCTCGTTCATCCCGCCGTACTCCCGCTCCAGCACCCGCGCCATCTCGTACTCACCCAGCGGCTGGGTCCACCGGCTGGTCCAGCGGGCCATGCCGCTCACCAGCTCGAGCGCCTGCGCGTTGCCGGCATGCTGCCGCATGTCGAGCAATCCCGCCATGATTTTGTGGATGGTGTAGAACGGCGCCCAGACCGGCCGGTCGGCCCGCAGCCGGTCAAAGAACTCCTCCGGAAACGCGCTGAGATACCCGTTCGGCTGCTGGCACTTGGCCAGTTCCGCCACCAGTTGCTCGCCCCGCGCCTTGAGCTCGGCGTCGCCCTGGGCGGCCAGCATTGCGCAGGCGGAGAGGTAGTGCCCGGTGTAATGGCCGCGCAGCTCGTTCACCGGCGCCTCCCAGCCCCCCAGCGGCTCCGCGCTCGACGGGATTCCCGCCGTCACCCGGAACATGTGGAGCAGCCGGTCGGGGTCCTGCGCCAGCAGAAACTTCCGGTTGAGCTGGGTTTGTTCGAGCAACGGACCGGGCAACAGCCTAACCCGGCCGAGCTCGAAGGGCCGGGCCAGGAGCTGCCCGGGCCGCGCTCCCTGCCGGAGCGTCCAGGGAAAAGCCGTCGCCCCCGCGCCGAGCGCCCCCAGCGCCACGAACTCTCGTCGTCTCATCCGATCCCTCCGAGCTGCTTGGCCTTCGCGATCGCCGCTGCCATCGCCTCGCGGTATTTCGTAAAGGTATCGTCGACCACGCTGATCGTCGGGATCGGAGCCTCACCCCCACCCCCTGCTCCACCAACCCCTATCCCCAGACTCTGCCCGTTCCAGTGCCCGAAACCCGACTCATGCACCCCGCTGCTCCCGCGTCCCGGCGCTGGATGGGACAGATGCGAGAAGAAGCGGCAATACTTGGCGCCCGGCCGGGAATACACCTGGAAGAGCGGGAACAGCGCGAGCAGCGCGTCGTAGGAGAACTCGCCGCAGGCCAGCACCCTGGGAAAGCGCTCGCGGAGCTCGGCCACCAGCCTGCGGGTGCCCTCGTGCATGTCGGCCTGCGGGTTATTCATCCAGCCGCCCGAGATGTCGAGGAAGTACGCGTCTACTCGGTAGCGCTCGATCGCGTCGGCGATCCGGCCGCTCAGCCAGCGCCGCCACGAATCGACGCCGAGGTTCATGTAGGAGAGCCAGCCCTCCTGGTGGCGGTCGTTGTCCCAGTCCACCCAGTTGAGGTCGAAGCGGTCCCCGTCCACTTTGCTGGTCGCGGCGTCGGCAAAGCGCGCGAATTCGGGATGCTGTCGGTTCGCGGCGTTCATCCCGAACATCGGCATCAGCTTGAAGCCGAGCCGCTGGGCTTCGCCGATCAGGCGCGTGAAGCCGGCTTCGCCGCCCAGCCGCTCGTCCGCCTGGTAGAGCGGATAGTTCCAGTAGTAGCGGCCGTCCCACGCCGGCAGGAATGCTAACACGCGTTCCGCGGGGATCTGGGTCGCCGTCCAGCGCAGGATCTCCAGCATCTTCGCGAAGTCGTTGAACACGAAGCCGCTGTAATGCGCCCCATGGAGCTGCAGCACCAGCGCCGTCTGCCGCAGCCAGCCTGGCGCGTCCGCGCGCGCAGCGATGGCCGGGAGACCGTAGACGCGTTCCAGATGGGCGTAGTGCCGCGCCGTCGCGGCCTCGAGAGACGCCAGCTTGGCCAGCCGCCACGGCGGCAGCGTGAGCCGCCGCTGCGATATCCAGCCCTCCGTCTCGTGGATCGCCTCGACCCGGTAACCCGCCTCGCCCGGCTGGAAATAGAACCGCTTGGCGCGCACCCGGTCGTCGAGCGAGGAGAGCGACCACACCTCCCGCTCGCCACGCAACACGGCGACGTAGGGTGTGCCCAGCCCGGCGGCGGTATTGCCGCCGAAAAGATCGCCCGCGCCGAAGGGATAGCCGAACAAGAGCTCGTCGTCGCGCGGATCGAACGACCCACTTCCCCCCGAGGAAATCCTTCCCCGCGGAATCCCGCGGATCACGGTCGTGACGCTCTTGATCGGTGCGTCCAGCTCCACCGTCGCATCCCACTCGATGGTGTCGCCGCTCTTGCGCAACCGCGCCGTCAGCCGGCCCGGCGCGCGCTCTTGTCCCCCCGCCCAGACCATTCCGCGGCAGTCCACGACCAGGCTGTCTCCGTTGCCCTGCGCGTCCATCCTGGCCTGATCGAGGCCATAGACGTTTTCGTGAGTGAAGACGCGGAAGCCGAAGCGGAACCCCGCGAACTCGACCGAGGGCTCGGGAAAATCGAAGCTGAATTTCTGAAAACCCCGCCCTCGGCCGGGAAGGAAGACCTCGCTGGTCGAGGTGAGCGGCAGGATCGGCAGTTGTCTCACCCCACCGACCCCGACCTCACCGGAACCACCGACTGCACTGACCGCACCAACCGCGCTTAAGGTCTTGATCCACTCGCGCCGCGAAACGGGATCACCCATGCCGGAAAGCTACGCCCTGAGCACGAACTTCGCCCATAGCCGATGACTGTTAGCTGAGGACTGATAGCTGATAGCTGATAGCTCCTACCAATAGCCTATAGCCTATAGCCCATAGCCCATAGCCCCTATACTTTAGAACTCCGTCTCACCGAGGAGCTCAACCATGCCCAAATACCTCTGGCAAGCTTCCTACACCACCGAGGGCGCGAAGGGAATCCGGCAGGGCGGCGGCATGGCACGCCGCGCCGCGGTCAAGGAATTGATCGAGAAGGCAGGAGGGAAGCTCGAGGCCCTCTACTTCGCGTTCGGAAAGGCCGATGTGATCGTGATCGCCGACCTGCCGGATCAGGCTACCGCGGTCGCGGTGAGTCTTGCGGTCAATGCCACCGGCGCGGCCGGCCTGAAGACCACCGTGCTGATCACTCCCGAGGAGGTGGACGCCGCCGCGAAGAAGTCGGTGGACTACCGGCCGCCCGGCTCCTGAGCAGGGTCAGGGCACCAGCACGACCCGGACCCCGATGATCGCGCTGGCGTTGGACTCGTCGAGGGGAACCCGCAGCAGCGCCCCGGGCCGGATCGGCCCGCGCACGAGCTCGAGGGTGGCGCTGACCTGCTGCTCCGTCAGCTGCGCGAAGCTGCCTCCTCCCGCAGTGGCAAAGAGCCTTCCGGTGAGCGCGAGGGTGACGCGCGTCGAGGAGCCCTGCACTCCGATCCGGCCGCCGTAATCGAAAAATGCCTCGGCATCCCCCCCTCCGTCGCTCGGGAAGAACACCGAGGCTCCCAGCTTGGCCCCGCCGAGAAAATTGCCGGCGCCGGCCGCGCGCCATTCGAGGGCGAATCGAGCGGTGAGCACCTTCTCGAAGAACGCCTCCATCCGGTCCGCGTCGCTCAGGACCGCCGCCCCAATGGCCGTCTCGTCCTCGCTGCTCGAGACTTCGTTGCGCACCGGCAGGCGAACTCCGAGTTGTACCGTGAGCGCCTTGCTGCTCTGCTGGCTGCGCAGCCCGAAGTAGGGATTCCCTACTAGCACGGCGCTGGGCCCGCCGCTTTGACCGCCAATGGCCAGGGGCAGCTCTGCTTCCAGCCGGGCACCCGACCCGATCCGCCCGCTCACCCCGAAAAAACTCGCGCCGCTGAGCGGCTTGAGATGGGCATGCGCGATAATGGGATGCAGGAATTCCAGCCGCGACTCCTGTCGCTCGCGGTCGTCGTTCCAGTAGGACTGCGCCTCGAGCGTCGAGACCGAAAGCGCCAGGGTGAGCAGCGCGAATCGAGTCGCCATCATCCCTCCCAGCTAGATTCTAGCACCCTCGAACAGCCAGCTCCTATGCATCCCTTCCGCACCACCGCCGCGCTGCTGCTTTCCGTCAGTTCGCTCGCCGCCCAGGCGCAGCGCCCGGTCAGCAGCGAGGACTACTTCAATTTCAAGTTCGTCGGCGATCCCGCGCTGAGCCCTGACGGGCGGCAGGTCGTCTTCACCATAACCCGCGTGGATCGCGCCCAGAACCGCCGCCTCAGCTCGCTCTGGCTGGTTCCCGCCGACGGCAGCGCGTCGCCCCGACAACTCACCAGCGCCGCCGCGTCGTCTTCGGCCCCCGGCTGGACCCCGGACGGCAAGGCCATTGCCTTCCTCTCGACCCGGCCCACCGCCGGTGATGCGGCCTCCAGTCGCCCTCAGCTCCATCTGCTGCGCACCGACGGTGGCGAGCCGCGTCGACTCACCAGCCTCCCCAATGGCGTGAGCAGTTGCGCTTTCTCGCCCGACGGCACCCGGCTCGCCTGTCTTTCCCGCACCGGCCCCAGCGACCACCAGGCACTCTCGAGCGACGTGCGCCACTACACGGGACTCTCTTACAAGTTCAACGACACCGGCTGGTTCGACGACCGGAAGAGCCATATCTGGATCATCGAGGTGGCGACCGGTGCCGCCTCCCAGCTCACCCGCGGTGACCTCTGGAACGACTCCGACCCGCAATGGTCGCCCGACGGAAGCCGTATCGCCTTCGTCTCCAATCGCACCGGCAAGGAGCCGGATGGCGACGACGATAGCGACGTCTGGGTCGTCCCGCTGGCCGGCGGTGAACCCGTCAAGCTCTCGGACCATCCCAACGGAGATAGCAACCCGCGCTGGAGTCCCGACGGCAGGACCATTGCCTTCATTGGCCGCAACAAGGACGACGATCCTCCGATGCTCTGGGTCGTGCCCAGCGAAGGCGGCAAGCCGTCGACTTTGCTTTATTCCGCGCAGGATCTCTTTCCCTCTGAGCTGACCTGGGCCGAGCACGGCGCCGCGCTCTACTTCAACGCGGGCAATCACGGCGAAATCCACTTCTATCGGCTCGATCTCGGCAGCGGCCGAGTCACGCCCATCACCCGGGGTCCGCGGGCGGTGCGCCGGCTCTCGCTCCACCAGTCCTCGGGGACCCTGGCCTATCTCGGCAACGATTTCACCCATCTCGATGAGCTGTATGTCGCGAAGCAGGATGGCAGCGGCGAGCGGCGCCTTACCGGCGTGAACGACGGCTTCCTCGCCGGACTCGACCTGATGCCGGTCGAGCGCCTGGGCTACAAAGGCGCCGACGGCTGGGATGTCGACGGCTTCCTCGTCAAGCCCGTGGGCTGGCAGCCCGGCAAGTCGTATCCGATGATCCTGAGCATCCATGGCGGGCCGGCGGGACAGTACGGGGTGGATTGGTACCACGAGTTTCAGGTGTACGCCGGCAAGGGGTGGGCGGTCTTCTTTACGAATCCGCGCGGCTCGACCGGCTACGGCCACAAGTTCGAGCGCGGCATCAACGGTGAATGGGGCGGCAGGGACTACGTCGATATCATGAACGGCGTGGCGGCCGTGCTCGCCGCTCACCCGTGGATCGACCGGCAGCGGCTCGGCGTGACGGGCGGCAGCTACGGCGGCTACATGACCAACTGGATCGTGGGCCACACCGATCGCTTCAAGGCCGCGGTGACTCTACGCAGTATCTCCAACTTCCTCAGCGACGACGGGACCCGCGACGGCGCCTACGGCCACCGCGATGACTTCGGCGGCGACATCTTCCAGAAACACGAGCTCGACTGGGATCGCTCGCCGCTCAAGTACGTCGAGAGCGTCACGACGCCGATCCTGATCCTGCACTCCGAGAATGACTACCGCGTCCCGCTCGA
>DASYPD010000259.1:0-4298 GCA_036007005.1 Gemmatimonadales bacterium | reverse complement strand
GCGACACGGCGGCGGTTCATCGGAGCCTGCTCGACATCGTGCACAGCCCGTTTCGCCTCGCCGGGTCGCCCGGCGATATCTCCATCGATGCGGTCTATCAGGAAGCGTGGCTGCTGCTCGCGACCGGCGACACGGTCGAGGCGGTTGCCTCATTGGATCGGAGCCTTGACAACCTCCCACTCCAGTGGGAGCTGCCGTTCGGGCTGTATCACGGCACGACCGGGCTGGTTGCAGCCATGGCATTGCGAGCCACGCTCGCCGCGCACGCCAAGGACTCCACCACCGCACGCCGTTGGGCACAGGCCGTTCTGGAGCTTCGGGCCAACAGCGAACCAGGAACCACTCCAGAACTGAGCGCGCTGCGCAGCATAGTGGCATCTCGTTCCGGGCCGCGCTGAGCGTGGCCAACCCTCACAAGGAGGTTTGCATGTCGCACCACTCTCCGATTCTCAGGCGACACCCGCGCTTCGCAGGGACGCCTGGCCTCCTCGTGGTCGGTCTGCTGATTGGGCTCGCGGGCGCCTGCCGCCCGCGTGTCATGCCGCTCCCGCCGGACCCGGTGGGCTGCACGGATCCGACGCCTGGCATGAGTTGGAGCAGGCCGGGCGACGTGGTGAGGGAAACCGGCGCCGTGAGTTGGGTCAGTATCGACAACTACGCACAGACGCTGAGCTGGGCGCAGAACCTGGGCGAGACGAACCACGTGATGCGCCCGATCGAGCATGGGGACACGGTCAGGGCCAGCATTTACCCGGTCGCGAATGCGGGCAACATGTGCCCGAGCGCGTTCGGTCGTGGGATCATCGTGGCGAGGATCGAGTCGAAGAAAGACTTCCTGCCCTTGGGCATCAAAGGCGGGGGAGTGAACTACTACTTCGTCTACCGGGTTGGGAGCGAATTCCGCTCCGCCGTCCTCAACCAAGTGGCCCGGAAGGAGATCCAAAACTCCCGGTACAAAGTCCACACGCCCGCGACCGTCGCGCAGGACGAAAAGAAGGGAACGTTCTGGCCGGGCGCCTACGAGTGCGCCGTGATTCTCAAGCTCAAGGCCTGTTTCGTGGACAGCCCGAGACAGCACATCGAGACCGCATCGCTTTCTCGCAGTCCGTTCGGACTCGGCATGCTACTGTTTCGGCTGAAGTTCTTCCTGCAAGGAGGCGGAGGGACGCAGCCGTGGGCCTCGTGCCCAGCCTCGGGCTGCTGCTGCGGAGGTACCAATTGTCATCCGGACTAGGATCGTGAGTACGATCGAACTCAGAGCGAGAGGAAAACCATGCGAACTTCAGGAAGGCCGAGCGCAGCGATCCGGATGGTGTACCTGGTGGCACTCGGCATAGGCGTGGTGACCGGGTGCAGCCCCAAGCCAACCCCGACGGGAGTGCGACGGCAAGGGATTGATGGCCCACCGCTCTTCGACCGGAAGAACGGCGACTGGGTGGTTCCCTGGAAGACGATCACGGACCACATCGCGACGCTGGCCGAGCTTCCCAACGGTGACAAAAACCATCGGCTGCTCCCAGACCCGAAAAACGGGCTACCGGTCTATGCCGAGATCTTCGCCTACCGGCAGAACACGGATGCGGGCACTTACGTTTCGGACCTGGAGCAGGGAATCATCATCGCGAGAATTCACGTCAGCGGGGCTTATCCGCGACTTAACCTGCTCAAGGGCGATAATTATTTCGGCGTCTTCCAGACGAAATTCCTGGGCAAGCATTGGCATCCGATGATGCTGCATCCCGCGTCGGACTCCCGGCAAAAGGGAGGGAAGTTCACCTATACCCCGCCCACAAGCGGCGGCTTCAATGGGACGGGATTCACCAAGGGCGCCTGGCAATGCAAGTACCAGGAAAAACTGGCGGCCTGCTTCGTCGATAACCCCGAATTTCACATTGAGCCGGTTCCACCGGCGGCGAGCCCCGGTCCGATGGGATCGCTCTGGATCCGCCTCACCCGGTTGCTACGGACCAATCCCGACGAATCGCAACCGTGGGTATCGTGCCCTGAAGCAGGGTGCTGTTGCGGAGGAACCAACTGCCACCCGGGCGGGCAGTAGACGGATTTGACGGGGTCGGGGGAGGCCGCCGGGACCAGCATAGCTAAATTGTCCCGGCGGTCTAGCCGCTTCGTAAGTACCTCCAACCCGGGCATTGATGCAAAGCCGCTGGAACGACGCTGACGCCGCGCGGTGTGCCTCACCGCTCGAGCTCCGGGTGTACACCTCCCGCCTGCTCGGGCTGGAGCCCTCGCTGGTGCTGCACGGGGGCGGTAACACCTCGGTCAAGGCCAAAGCGGCGAACCTCTTCGGCGAGCTGGAAGAGCTGCTCTACATCAAGGGAAGCGGCTGGGACCTCGCGACGATCGAGGCCGCGGGGTTCGCGCCGGTCAAGCTCGGGGCGCTGCGCAAGCTGGCGGAGCTGCCCTCACTCAGTGACAGCGACATGGTGCGCGCCCAGCGCGCGGCGATGACCGATCCCGGCGCTCCCACGCCCTCGGTCGAAGCGATCCTGCACGCGATCATCCCGTTCAGCTACGTCGATCACACCCATGCCGACGCGGTCGTCGCGGTGAGCAATACTCCCGACGGGGAGCAGAGGATTCGCGAGGTCTATGGTGACTCCGTGCTGGTGGTGCCGTACGTCATGCCGGGGTTCATCTTGGCGAAGCGGGTGGGCGAGTTAGCCCGCGCACTGGACTGGAAGCGGCTCAAGGGGATCGTGCTGCTCAACCACGGCATCTTCAGCTTCGGCGAGTCGGCGCGCGAGAGCTACGAGGGGATGATCTTGCTGGTGAGCCAGGCGGAGCGGTACCTCGGGGATCGAGGTGCCAGGACCGGGGGATCCACAGATTTCACAGATTACACAGATGATGCAGGTGAAGGCGTTTCGGCTGGCGAACTGGTGAAGCTGGCCGAGCTGAGGCGAGTCGTGGGGCGGGTTAGGGGCACTCCCCTTATGGCTCGGCTCGACCGATCGGCTAGCGCCGCGGCGTTTGCCACGCGGCCGGATGTGGCGGAAATCGCCGGCCGCGGACCGCTCACGCCGGACCACGTGATCCGCACCAAGCCGGTGCCGCTGGTGGCCGAGGGCACGTGGGACAGCGCGATCGCGGGTTATGTCAAGCGCTATGGCGAATACTTCGCGCGGCATGCGACGCGAGGGCTCACGGCGCTCGATCCGGCGCCGCGCTGGGTCGTGTGGCAGGGCCAGGGCTTCGTGAGCTTCGGCTCATCCGCGAAGGAGGCCGGCATCGTGGCGGACATCGCGCGGCACACCGCCCGCGCGATCGAGTGGGCCGAGCGGCTGGGCGGGTGGCGCGCGCTGCCGGAGCAGGAGCTCTTCGCGGTGGAGTACTGGGAGCTGGAGCAGGCCAAGCTCAAGCAGGGCGGAGCGCGTCCGCCGCTTGCCGGCAAAGTGGCGCTGGTGACGGGAGCCGCCAGCGGGATCGGGCGCGCCGCGGCGGAAGCGCTGCATGCCCAGGGCGCGGCGGTGTTCGCCACCGACCTCAATCCCGAGATCGAGCAGCTCTTCCGGAAGGAGGGCCAGGCCGGGCGGGTGGCCGATGCCACCGATCGAGCCGCGGTGGAGGGCTCGGTGGCGGAATGCGTGCGGCGATTCTGGGGCATCGACATCCTGGTCAGCAACGCAGGCTTCTTCTCGCCGAGCCAGCGGATCGGGGAAATCGACGCGCGGGTGTGGGAGCAGAGCCTGGCTTTGAATCTCTCCAGTCATCTTTACCTGCTGCAGGCGGCGGTTCCCTATCTCAAGCTCGGCTTCGATCCCTGCGTGGTGCTCATCGGCTCGAAGAACGTTCCGGCGCCGGGCCCGGGGGCGGCGGCCTACTCGGTGGCCAAGGCGGGATTGACCCAGCTCGGACGGGTGGCCGCGCTGGAACTGGGTCGGGACGGGATCCGGGTCAACACGCTGCATCCGCACCTGGTGCTCGACACGGCGGCGTGGACCCCTGAGGTACTGGCGGCGCGCGCCAAGCAGTACGGGATGAGCGTGGAGGAATACCAGCGGAACAATCTGCTCGGCGTCGAGATCACGACCAAGGACGTGGCGAATGCCGTGTTAGCGCTGGTGGGGCCGGCGTTCGCCAAGACGACCGGGGCACAGATTCCGATCGACGGGGGGAGCGACAGAGTGGTATGATGCCGGAGCTCTCCCCTGGAGTGGCAGCCTAACCCGCGCTGGTCTGCGCGGGCGGAGTCGGCGTCCGGTCTTCCCGATGGAACTCATACGACCGGATGGTCGAGCAGACGTCGATCCAGTAGTCATCAAAGAAAAGCTCGATCC
>DASYPD010000258.1:0-3338 GCA_036007005.1 Gemmatimonadales bacterium | reverse complement strand
TTGTCCTGCCGCTGGAGTGCCCAGCGTGGCTTTCCGTCCGCTCCCAGGAAGAAATCCTCTTCGACCGCCATGCGCACGGGTTGTCGCCCCATTCCGGCACGGGCGTCGTGGCCTGGAGCTCACTCGAGAACCACATGCTGGGAATGACAGGGTGATCGCCGCGCCCCGGCACGCCCTCCTGGTAGTCCCAGAGACCGATCAGCGGACCCGCCCCATGGCCGTGCATACCGATCGGATGCGTATACACCGTTCCGTCGATATGCTCCGCTCGCATTTTGGCCAACGCGTCGGCCAGTATCTCGTTGCCGGTTCGTCCCGGGCGGATTTCCTCGAACAGAATGTCCTGCAAGCGGTTCGCATTCGCGAGCGCCTTGCGCAGGCCACCGGGCGCAGCGCTCTCGCCGGGCAGAAGGACATAGGCATCATGCTGGGTATCGGTATTGAGCCGGAGTGCAGTGATTCCCACGTCGCAGTGCAGTACGTCTCCCCGCTGGATGACGGGATCGTCGCCGAGCTGCTCCGGTGTCGTTCCGCGACGCTGCACCTCGATGGAAGGGTGGAACCAGGTTTCGAGTCCCAGTTCGTTGACGCGCTGGCGCCACCACCAGACCAGGTCGCTGGTACGAGTACTGCCCGGCGTGATGGTGCGACTGGAGAACATCTCTTCGATCAGATCCCACGCCAGCCGGGTCAGCTTGGTGTAGAAGACCTCCTCTTCGGGCAGCCGGGTGGCGATGAAATCCACCGCGAGTCCCTCTGCGGGGCGAAACTTGCCGGTCCAGGCGGGACCGAGCGCTTCGCTCATGCCCTCGAGCTCTCCCGATGAAAGCCCATCGGCGAAGGCGAAGGTGCGCGACTTGTCGATGCCGATCACGCTGGGCTTCCGCTCCTCGATTACCCCCTTGAGCACCTGCCATTGCTCGTCCCCCCACAGCTCGGCCTGGCGACCACCCACACCGGCCGGTCCGGCGACTGGCTTGGTGCTGCGCACCGCGTCATACACGCCCCCCTGAGAGGAGCCACCGAGAGCGATCCGCTCGACGCCTTTCTCCGCGCCACGATCGAAGAAGACGTAGATAGTGCGCCGCCGCGCGGCGAAGGTTGTGGGCGAGACCAGCGAGGAGAACACCGGGTCTTCGTTGTACTCGCGCATCGGTACCACCCACATATCGATCCCGTAGTTCCGCATGAGCCGAGGCAGCACGCTCTCCATTCGGCGCTCGAGCCAGTGTTGTTGCAGCAGCGCCTGATCGCGCAGGGTTCCGAAGGGGCGCGGCGCTTGCGCCGCCGCCGGCAGGACCGGGAACGACACGAGGAGAGCGAGGCGAAGCGAACGCATGAGGGCTCCATGAGAGCGCGGGGGAGGGTGAAGTTCGCGTCATGGCTTGCTGCCGGCAAGCGAGGCGCTTGCGGCGCCAGCAGGAGAGGAGCGAGCTTGGCGGCATGCCCCCCGAGCTCGCGGCGACGCAGGATCCGATCTCCCAGGCCATCGTGGCGGTGGTAATCGTCGGTGTCTTCGCGCTGCTCGCGCTGGAGAAGGCGCACCGCGTCCTGATCATCTTTGCGGCCGTCGCGCTGCTCTGGCTGATCACCTATCTCACGCCGTATCGTCTCGTCTCATTCGAGGCCGCCCACCGGGCCATCGATCTCAATGTGATCCTGCTGCTCGCCTCGATGATGGCGATAGTGGGCGTGCTCAAGACCACAGGTGTCTTCGGTTACGCGGTGGTCCGCCTGATGGAGCGCTCGGGTGGCAGTCCCGGGACGCTGCTGGCGCTGGTGATCTGGTTCACCGGGATTCTTTCCGCCTTCGTCGACAACGTGACGACGGTGATCTTCGTCTATCCGATGGTTGCGGCGATCGCGGGCGCCACCGGAATCCCGCTGGCGGCGCTCGCGCTCCCCATGGTGATCGCGTCCAACCTCGGCGGGACCGCGACGCTGATCGGTGACCCGCCGAACATCCTGATCGGCTCAGGAGCCGGGCTTTCCTTCGGTGCGTTCATCGAGAACCTCACTATGCCGGTGCTGATCATGCTGGCGGTGTGCGTGTGGTTTTCCCGCCGCTATTACCGCGAGCAGATTGCCCACGGCACAGCGGGGAAGTTGCCCGCCGATGCCGCAGTCATCACGCAGCCGTTGCTGCTGCGCTGGGGACTCGCGATCACCGCACTCGTTTTCGTGGGATTCTTCACCCATCCACTGACCGGCATGCCGGCGGCGGTCCCCGCGGCGATCGGCGCGGCGCTGTTGCTGTTGACCCAGGACCTGCTCTATCTGCGGACCCAGCAGGAATCCCACGAGGAGCGCATTCACGGCATTCTCAACGTGATCGAGCGCGACATCGAATGGCCTACGCTGGCCTTCTTCGCGTTTCTCTTCATCGCGGTCGGTGCCGCGGTGGAGACCGGCCTGATCGATACGATGGCGCGCGGCCTGGAGCGCTTCATCGAAGCAGGCCGCGCGGGATTGGGACTTTCCGTCACCGGAACTTTGTTGTTCGCGGGGATCCTGATCTTGTGGGTGAGCGGCCTGCTTTCCGCGCTGATCGACAACATCCCCTACGTGGCGGTGACGATCCCGGTCATTGCCCGACTGGTGGGACACCTGCAGGGCGACACGGAGATCCTGTGGTGGGCCCTCGCGCTGGGCGCCTGCCTGGGCGGCAACGGCACGGCGATCGGCGCCTCGGCCAATGTCACGGTCATCGGGCTGGCGGATCGGGCGGGCCAGCACATCTCCTTCCGGGAGTTCACGCGCTATGGTTCGGCGATGACGGCGATCACGCTGCTGATCGCCACGCTGTTCATCGCCGCTCACCTCTACGTCGGCAAGCTCCCGACGTTGCTCGGCGGGATGACGGGGCTGGCCCTGTACGGGGGGACGCGGCTGATGCGCCGCAGGGGGGGCCGGGTTAGGGAGCAGCCTGGCTGAACCGCCACTTGAGCAGCGGCGGGGTCAGCAGGGTCGTTACCATGACCATGATCACCACGCCGGAATAAATGGCGGGGGTCACTACAGGTTTCCCGCCGACCGCCAGCGTCAACCCGATGCCCGCGAAAATCAGGCCGACCTCACCACGCGGAATCATGCCTTACCTGCCCATTATCCGCAGGTACTCCCGGTCCCACGCCGCCGGAATGCTCTCGCGGGCCGAATAGGGACCCGGCGTGTAGCGCCGTGAAGCAATGCCGAGTTGGCTCCGCTCGACGATGTGCCAGTCCTGCCGATTGGTGATCTCCCAGAACTCGATCGCATCGTGCGGATTGAAATCGGGATGACCCTCGTTGTCGGGGTGGAAGAGCCACTCCGATTCGACCGTGGTGCGCTCCGGGCTC
>DASYPD010000257.1:0-2864 GCA_036007005.1 Gemmatimonadales bacterium | reverse complement strand
GCCAGGGCGCGGTGCTGATGCCGGCGAGCACGAGCACGGCGACCACGAGTCCGAGCAGCCCGGCCACCGCGCCGGCGACGCGGTTGGCCTCCTCCGGGCGTCCCTGCGCCTGCAGGCGCGCATAGACGGGGATGAAGGAAGCGCTGAGCACCCCTTCGCCGAAAAGATTCTGGAGAAAATTGGGGATCCGAAATGCGGCCGCGAAGGCATCGGCGGCGTCGGTGAGCCCCAGGAAGTGCGCCAGGACTCGCTGGCGGACCAAACCCGCCAGACGACTGAGCAGGATACCGGCGGCCACCAGCGGTGCCGCAGTACCACGCGGAGGACTCAGAACGGCACCGCGGAGGGCTCGAGCACCCGGCCGTACCATGCTTCGATGTGGCGCGCGAGCGATCCCAGCAGCTCCGGTCCATAACGGGCCAAGAACCCCGGCAGGGAAAGCACCCGCTCCTGCGGGCGTCCTTCCGGCCGGAGCGAGGTTCGCGCGCGCGCGATCTGCCCCAACTCGATGCTTTCCCGCTTGCGGGCATGCTGGGCGAGCTTCTTCTCGAGCTCCCGTAATCCATGTAGTGCCTGCGCCCGTGCGGAGGCCGCGGGCCGTTCCAGCGTGGGATCGACACCCGCTGCGGCGCGAATCACCGGGTCGTAGCCGCGCTCGATCGCGTCACGCAGCGCCACGAACGCTTGCTCGGTGCCTTCCGGAAAGGCCTGCCGCGCGATCCGCGCCTCGAGCGCCGAGCCCTCCGCCAGCAGCTCGGCGACCGTAGTGCCGTATTTCTGGAGCACCCGGGTTACGCGCGGCTCGAGCAGCGCTCCCGACCAGCGGGGCACCGGCAGCTGGCGGGTTATTCCGAGTGCCTCATAGACGGGAACGGCCAGCGGGAGATAGCGGAGCTCGCCCGGCCCGCTCACATACGCCACCGTCGGCAGTAATGCGCTTTCGAGCACGGGTCGCAGCAGCACGTTGCCGGAGAGCCGGCTTGGCTCCCGCTCGGCGATGCGGCGCAGCTCGGCCAGGGTGAACGGCGTCCGGCTCCGTCTGGACTGGAAGCCGCCACCATCGAGCACCAACCGGTCCCTGCCCACGGGACCCTCGAGGAAGACCAGCGAGGCGCCCTCGCCGACGGGAACACCGGGATCAGTTCCCTTCCGCACCAGCACTGCGGCCCGGTCGGCGATCGCACGGTCGAGCGCGGGAGCCTGCTCCAGAGCCCGGAGTAACAGGGGCGCGGCAGCCCGCTTCACCGTTTCATGGGTACTGTCGAGACAGAGAATCCCGAAGGGCGCCAGCAACTCCGCCAACGCCGTGCCGTAAGCTCCGGCCACGCTGGCGTCAGGCCGGTAATGGCGTCGCAGCCAGGCGACGACAGGTCCGGATACGGGAACCGCAAGAAACGACTGCTCGAACGCCGCCAGCAAGGGCAGGATGGCGTCGCCGAGGGGCTCGCGCCACAGCGGGGTGAGCGGGGCGTCGGCCGCACGGGGTGGCAGGGTCGCGGTGACCAGGCCGCCTTCGCTGTTGAGCCAGGAAACGGTGGCCACTTCATGCAGGTCGTGGTCGTCTCCCGGAATCCAGTAGAGCGGAACGACAGGGCGCTGCCAGCGGCGCTCCAGCTCCTGCGCCACGGCGCGAGCCGAGAGCGCCTTGGTGACCGCGTACGAGGGGCCCGTGAAAAGCCCCGGCTGTTGACCGGTCGTCACGACGAGGGTACCGGGCAGGCGAAGTCGCGCGAGCAGGGCAGCGACGCCGGGAGCCGGGAGCAGCGCCGGCTCGAGGTTCGGATCCCAAATCGCCTCGCGCAGCGCGGGAAGGGACACCCGGCCGGTCAGCGGTGTATCGGTGATCGGGAGGCTCATGTCACTTGACCGACCAGGATAACCCGGGGCGAGTCGGCGTGCAGCGCCCCGCCGTCGTAGTCCCCCAGACGGTGGGTCACCCGGCATCCGGCGCCGAGGAGCAGCCGCTCCAGCTCGCCTGCGGTGAAGAGACGCACCCGCTCGACGAAACGGCGGCCGCCGTCGTCGGTCGTGATGCTCTTGAAGACGTACTGGCCCGCAGGGTCGAGCCAGCGGTGGATCTGGACCGGCCGCCCTCCCAGCTCACCCGTCTCACTCGCGACGAGATCGGCGGGAACCCGGGCCGCGTTCAGAAAATCAAGCGCGAAGAAACCGCCGCGCCGGAGCGTGGCCACCATCTCGCCGAGGGCGCGGGCGTGCTCGGCGTCCAGATTGAAGTACCCGAAACTGGTGAAAAGATTCACGGTGAAATCCATGCTGCCGGGACGCACCGGGATGCGGCGGACGTCCGAGCGGATGACGGGGAGCCGGGCCGTGCCCACTGCGCGGTGCAGCAACTGCTGCGAGAGATCGAGCCCGATCACCCGCGCGCCCCGCGCCCGGAAGGCCGCTCCATGCCGGCCGGTGCCACAGGCTACATCGAGCACGCGCCATCCGGGGCGCAGGGCCACGGTGCGACAGAGCAGCTCGACCAGGCGCTCGGCATCTTCTGCGTCCCGATGCGGATAGAGGAGGAGGTACTCCTCGCCGAAGTACTCCTCGAACCAGTCAGGCACGGTGAGGGGTGAGCTCACCTCCTTTGTGGTACGGCTCCCCCCGCAGGATGGTCCAGGCGCGATACCACTGCTCGAGGACGACCACGCGGGCCAGCTCGTGCGGCAGGGTGAGCGGCCCGAGACTCCAGCGGTGCCGGGCTCGCGCCAGGAGCTCGGCATCGAGGCCGAAAGCGCCGCCGATCACGAGTGCGAGGGAGGCAGATTCCGCGCGCCAGCGGGCCAGCCGGTCTGCCAGCTGCTCACTGGTCCAGGTCGAGCCGCCCCGGTCGAGCGCGATGAGGATGGCTCCCT
>DASYPD010000256.1:0-2217 GCA_036007005.1 Gemmatimonadales bacterium | reverse complement strand
ATCGGACTTGGCGTCGCCGGGGCCTTCGTGCTGGCCCGCATCGTCGCGAGCCAGCTGCTCGAGAAAACCCTGTTCCAGACCCGGGCCGTCGATCCGCCCATCTTCGCGCTGGTTGCGGCCGGCTTGGTGCTCGTTGCGCTGCTCGCGACGCTGCTGCCCGCCCGCCGCGCCACGCGCGTGGATCCGATGGTCGCGCTCCGCGCGGAATAGGTCCCTACTCACTACTCACTACTCACTATTCCCTACTCCCCACTCCCTATGCTCCGCTCCACCCTGCGTTCCCTGCGCCGAGCACCCGGCTTCACCCTCGCTATCATCGCGACCCTGGCGCTCGGTATCGGCGCCAACACCGCGATCTTCAGCGTGGTGGATGGCGTCTTGCTGCGGCCGGCGCCCTTCCGCGCCATCGGCAGCCTGACCATGATCTGGGAGACCGATCGCAAGAGTGGCACCACGCGAGAGCCGGCCTCGATCCCCGACTATTTCGATTTCAAGAGCCGGGCCACTCGCTACGACCGGCTCGCCTCTTTCTCGCCGATCTCCGCCATCCTCGCTCCCGACGGCGGCGACGCCGCGCTCGTCCCGGCGCTCTGGCTCAGTCACGAGTTTCTGCCGCTGGTGGGGATCCATCCGCTGCTCGGCCGCACTTTCACGGCCGAGGAGGATCGCTCGAATGGACCGCTGGTGGCGCTCATCAGCGAGGCACTCTGGACTCAGCGCTTTGCGCGCCGGACCTCGGTGCTCGGGAGTTCGCTCCGGATCAATGGCGCGCCGTTCACCATCATCGGCGTGCTTTCCGCGGCTTCCGATTTCGGTACCCTGCAGATTCTCCGCGCCGCGGCGTATCGCAGAGGGTTCGCCGATCGGGGAGGGCTCTCACGCGTCGACATCTGGCTTCCGCTGCAAGCCGATCCCTCCACCGCCGACCGCGGCAATCATCCGATCTTCGTGCTCGGCAGGCTCGCGCGCTCCGCGACGGTGAGCCAGGGCCAGCAGGAGCTCGCCCAGGTCGCCGCGGACCTCGAGCGGACCTACCCGCAAGCGAACGACGGCCGTGGAGTGCACGTCGAGGCGCTCTCCCAGGTCGTTTTTGGCGGCGTGCGGCCGGCGCTGCTGGTCCTGCTCGGCGCGGTGGCGCTTGTGCTGCTGGTCGCCTGCGCCAATGTGGCCAATTTGCTGCTGGCGCGAGGAGCGGCTCGCCTGCGCGAAGTGAGCGTCCGCACCGCGCTCGGCGCGACCGTGGGGCGGCTCACCCGCCAATTCCTGCTGGAGAGCGCGCTGCTCACGGGGGCGGGAGCGGTGCTGGGCGTCGTGCTGGCGTTGGGCGGACTCCAGGCGCTGCTCGCCCTCGCTCCCGCGAGTATTCCGCGGGTGAGCAGCGTCGGGATCGATCTTCGGGTACTCCTGGTGACGCTGGCCTTGGCGCTCTTGGTCGGCGTGCTGTTCGGCCTGGTTCCGGCCTGGCAGGCACGCCGGCCAAGCCTCCACGTGGACCTGCAGGCCGCCGGGGGCCGCGGCTCCGCCGGGAGAGCGCATGGGCGCTTCCGCGCAGGGATCGTGGTGGCGGAGCTGGCGCTCGCAGTCCTGCTGATGGTGGGGGCCGGCTTGCTTATCAAGAGCCTCTGGAAGCTCGCGCAGGTGGACGCCGGCTTTCATGCCGCGGGGGTGCTCAAGGCCGAATTCCAATTGTCGGCGCGCTATCCGCAGCGCATGCGTGACTGGCCCGAGTGGCGGGAGATTCGCCAGTTCAATGCGGAGCTGCGCCGCCGGGTTGCCGCGCTGCCCGGCGTGACCAGCGTGGCGATCGCGAGCAATCATCCCCTCGAGGCGGGATATACCAGCTCGATCGTCGTCGTGGGCCGGGAAGCGGAGGCCGCCGATTATCCCGAGCCCACGATCCGCCTCGTCGACGCGGGTTATTTCGCGACCCTGCGAGTGTCTCTGCGGGAAGGGCGGCTGTTCCGTGAGAGTGATGACTTGCAGGGGCCGCCCGTCATTCTGCTCAATGAGGCGGCCCGCCGCCGCTTCTTTGCCGGCGGCGCCGCGCTTGGAGCCCAGGTCCAGCTCTGGGGCCGGGCCCGCACGGTCGTGGGGGTGGTGGCGGACGAACGGTTCCACGGTCTCGCCGAGGCGGCTCCGCCTTCCGTTTATCTCCCCACCACGCAAGCTCCCACGCCGCAGGGCAGCCTGCTGGTCCGGGCGAGCGGGGATCCCCTC
>DASYPD010000255.1:0-3066 GCA_036007005.1 Gemmatimonadales bacterium | reverse complement strand
CGCCGTCATTGTCAGCCGCCCGAACCGATGGTAAGCTTGCTCTCCCCGCGGCTCGATCATCCGTCCCACTCCATGGCACCTTCATGACGACTCTCAAGCTTATCTCCCGCACCGGGTTTGCGGCATCCCTGGCGATGCTGGGTCCCGCGCAGCAGGGCAGCGAACCGGCTGACCTCATTTTCCGCAATGGCCGGATCTACACCGCGAACGAGCAGAGCCCGCGCGCCGAGGCGATCGCCCTCAAGGGTGACAAGATCGTGTACGTCGGGAAGAACGATGGGGTGAGCCGGCTGATCGGTCCCCAGACCCGGGTCGTGGACCTCAAAGGGGCCACGGTGCTTCCCGGCCTGACCGACGCGCACGTGCATCTCGCCGGCATCGGCGCTCGCGAGATGACCCTCAATCTCGAGGGCACCACGACGCTGGAGGACTTCCTGGCCAAGGTGAAGGCCCGGGTGAATCAGGCCCGGCCCGGCGAGTGGGTGACGGGACGCGGCTGGATCGAAACCTTCTGGACGCCGCCGGTCTTCCCGACCCGGCAGAACCTCGACCGGATCGCGCCCGACAACCCGGTGTATCTCACCCGGGCCGACGGGCACGCTTCCATCGTCAACAGTGCGGCGCTCCGGCTCGCCGGCATCACGCGCAGCACCGTGGCGCCGGCGGGCGGGGCGATCAACAAGGACATAGAGGGCGAGCCCACCGGCATGCTGATCGACCGCGCCCAGGGCCTGGTGGGCCGGCTAGTGCCGTCGCCCAGCGACGCGGAGCGGGATCAGCAGCTCCTCAAAGGCGCCGAGCGCGAGCTCGGGCTCGGCTGGACCCAGGTGCAGGACGCCAACGGCTCCTGGGCCGACGTCGAGCGGATGCGGCGGCTCTACCGCGAGGGCAAGCTCAAGCTCAGGATCTACAAGACCATCAGCGGCCCGGGCGCCGATGCGACCCGGCTGATTCAGCAGGGACCTGTGCTGGGTGAGTTCGGGGGGCGGCTCAGCGTGCGGACCATCAAGGTGGTGATGGACGGCGCGCTGGGGAGCCGCGGCGCGGCGCTGCTCGCGCCCTACAGCGACGACCCGAAAAACGTCGGCCTGGTGACGGCGGATACCGCCGCGCTCAAGCCGATGCTGATCGCGGCGCTCAAGAACGGCATCCAGGTCGAGACCCACTCGATCGGCGACCGGGGCAACCGGCTCACGCTCGATTTCTATGCCCGCGCCATGAAGGCGGTGCCACCCGAGCAGCGCAAGGTGGCCGAGCCGCGCTGGCGCGACGAGCACTCCCAGATCGTGAACCCCGCCGACATCCCGCGCTTCAAGCAGCTCGGCATCATCGCCTCGATGCAGCCGTCCCACGCGATCAGCGATTTGTACTTCGCGCCGGCGCGGCTCGGCCCCGCGCGGCTCAAGGGAGCCTATGCCTGGCAGAGCTTCCTCAAACTCGGGGTGCCGGTGGCGGGCGGCAGCGACGCGCCGGTCGAGCGCGGCGAGCCGATGATCGAGTTTTACGCCGCGGTGGCGCGGAAGGACCTGCAGGGCCGCTCGGGGCCCGACTGGCATCCAGAAGAGAAAGTAACCCGCGAACAGGGGCTGAAGCTGTTCACGGTGTATCCGGCCTTCGCGGCGTTCGAGGAAGCGTCGCGCGGGACGCTCGAGGTGGGCAAGCTCGCCGATCTCACCATTCTCGATCAGGACATCATGACGGTGCCGGAAGCACAGATCTTGAAGACGCGGACGCTGTACACGGTGGTAGGTGGAGAAATTGTTTACAGTTGGGAGTAGTGAGTAGTTAGTAGTAAGTAGTTAACTCATATCCTACCCCTACTCACTACTCACTACTCACTACTCACTACTCTCTACTCACTACTCACTACTCACTACTCCGGTTTCCACGTAGGCACCCTGCCCGGCGTCCACGGCGCCCCTGCCGCTTCCGCGTCGTCTTCCAGCTTGCGCAGGTCGTCCAGCGCGGACCTGAGCCTGGGCAGGAACTCCGCCAGCTGTTGAGCGGCGATGTCGTAGTTGTGCCGGTGGGTCGCGGTCGGCGCCAGGGTGTTGGACCAGGTATTGCCCACCACGCGCTGAATGCGATTGAGCAGCGTCGGCGGCGTGGGCTCCTGCGCCGCTTCGATCACGGGATCTCCTGTCAGCTCGACCCGCAAGTCGCGCAGCCGCCCCGCGAGGGTCCGTCCGCGCTCGGCGAGCGCCGCGGGAGCGCCCGGAGTGAGGTCGATCGCGCGGCGCAGCATGCTCAGGCGGTTCTCCGCCTCGCCGAGCGCGGCGCTGGTGCCGAGGGCCGCGCGCTGCAGCTTCGCCGTCCGCTGATGGAACGCTGTGACCGCGGCCCGGTCCGCCGCGGCGAGCGCGCCCTGGCCGAGGGGCAGCGCGTGGAAGGTCTGGGTACCCGCCATCGTTTCGCGCCCGTTCTGCCGGATCGAAAGCGTCACCGTGTAGGTCCCGGGCGGTGCCAGTGGGCCGCGCGGGCCGCCGAAGCCGCCGGCCTCCTCGTCGCCCTCAGCGCCCGCCGGCGGCGCGGCGGAAGTCACCGGGTTAGGCGCGGGATAGCGAAAATCCCAGCTCACCCGCTGGAAGCCGGCTCCGGTCGGGCCGCTGATCCGGCGGATGACGTTCCCCTGCTCATCCGCCACGGTGAGCAGCACCGCCGGCGGCTCCTCGCGCTCCTCGACCCGCAGGCTGTCCCAGGCGGGATAGGGGATATCCTGGCCCTTGGCCGCCGCCGCTTTCTCTGCAGCCAGCCGGCGCGCGCGCAAGGTTCGGAGCTCGGAACGCTGAAACCAGGTGAAGACCGCCCCGCCGGCGGGGTTGCGCGCGGTATACAGCGCATCGCCCTGCGCCCCGCGAGGCCCTCCGCCGAGCGGGCTCGCCTCGACGTACAGGAACGCATCGGGCACCGGCAGCAGGGCCACGCGCTCCTCCACGGTCTTCACGGCATCGCGCAGCGGCGAGTAGTCGTCGAGCACGTAAAAGCCGCGACCGAAAGTGGCCAGGACGAGATCGTTGCGCTTGCGATGAATCGCGATGTCGCGCACCGCGATCGTCGGGACGCCGG
>DASYPD010000254.1:0-5460 GCA_036007005.1 Gemmatimonadales bacterium | reverse complement strand
TCACTACTCACTACTCACTACTATGGTCGTCTTCCATCCCGGCCACGAAGAACTCCACGGCGTCACCGTCGTCGTGGAGGGAGCTTCCGGGCGGACCTGGGTCGGCCGGTATCACGAAACCAACGATCGCGGTGTCGTGCTGCACGATGTCGCCATTCACGACCCCGCGACGGCAAGCCTGCCTCGCGAGGCCTGGATCGATCGGCTGTGCAAGTTCGGCATTCACGTCGATGAGCCCGTGGTGATCCTGCCGCCCAAGGAGGCCGGTCCGATCCGCCGGCTTACCGAATGGCGAGCGGCTCCCTCTTAGGGATGCGCTGCGGAAGTCAGCGCGAGGCCGCGAAGCGGCCTGCCTTCGGCTCCTTGCAATGACTGGTGCAGAGGTTCCCTCTTTTCCCGGAGCAAGCCCAGCATGCTGAACGGCAGCGTGGTGAAGCTCGAACGTGTTACCAAGCGGTTCTCCGGGCACACGGCGGTGGATGAACTCTCCCTGGCCGTCCCGCCAGGCGGCATCTTCGGGCTGCTCGGCCCCAACGGGGCGGGGAAGAGCACCACGATCCGGATGATCATGAACATCATCACGGCGGACGAAGGGCGCATCGAGGTGCTGGGCGAGGAGTCAGCAAGTCGCGATCTTTCGGATCGGATCGGCTTTCTTCCGGAGGAGCGCGGACTCTACAAGCGGATGAAAGTGCTCGATCAGCTGACCTTCCTGGGAGAGGCCAAGGGCGCCCGCCGCTCGGTGGCCCGCAAGAAGGCCGCTCAGTGGCTCGAGCGGCTCGGCCTTTCGGATTGGACCCTCAAGAAGGTGGAGGACCTCTCCAAGGGGATGCAGCAGAAGGTGCAGTTCATCGGTGCGATGCTGCACGACCCCGAACTTCTGATCCTCGACGAGCCGTTCAGCGGACTCGATCCCGTCAACAGTCAGGTCATGAAGGACGTCGTGGTGGAGCTCGCCCGGCAGGGCCGCACCGTGCTGTTCTCCACCCATATCATGGAACAGGCGGAGCGGATGTGCGACCACATCGTGATCATCGCGCGCGGACGCACGGTCGTCGATGGAGCACTCAGCGACGTCAAGCGGCAGTTCGGGGGACGCCACGTGGCGCTGAGTTTCACCCGCAACAAGGAACGCGCCGCGAAAGTGCTGGCCGATCGAACGTTGATCGAGAAGCTGGACGACTACGGGGCGAGCGCGGAGGTCGAGCTGGCCGCGAGCGGGGACGCCGATCGCCTGCTCCGCACGCTGGTCCAGGAAGACGTGGGCCTCTCGCGCTTCGAGGTCGTTGAGCCATCGCTGCAGGCGATCTTTATCGCCAAAGTGGGAGCCGATGCCGCAACGGCGCCGGCGCAGGAGGTGGTCCATGCGTAAGGTCTGGGCGATCATCCGCCGGGAAGTGGTGGAACGGGTGCGTACCCGCGTGTTCATCCTCAGCACGCTGCTCTTTCCGCTCTTCATGGGGGTGCTGGTGGTTCTGCCCGCCTATCTCATGAGTCGGAGCACGGGCACCAAGACCATCGCCCTGGTGGATGCGAGCAGCGATGATCTCGGCCAGCGCCTGGAAAGCACGCTGCGGTCGGCGCGGATCGGTAAAGGGCCGGGAGCGCCCCCGAAGTACGCGGTCCAACGCTTCCCCGCGCAGGGTCGCGCGGCTCAGGTGCGCGACTCGCTGGTGCCCTTCACCGGGCTCTCCCGTAAGCTGGCGGGCGGCTGGGACGGCATCCTGGTGGTGAGCGATTCGACCGTGCTGACCGGCCGCGCTGCCTACTACGGTGCGAATGTCGCGAGCTTCGACGACATGCGTGATCTGGAGCAGACGCTTCGGCCGATGGTGATCGCGAAGCGGCTGCAGGACATGGGAGTGGATCTGCCGAGAGTGATGAAATCGGTGCAGGGCATCGACCTGGCGACCACCAAGGTCGCCAATGGCAAGCTCACTGGGGAGAGCGGTGCGTCGACCTTCGCGTTGGCATACGCGATGGGTTTCATCCTCTACGGCTCGCTGCTGATTTTCGGAACCCAGGTCATGAGCTCGGTGATCGAGGAGAAGAACAACCGCATCGTCGAGATCCTCGCCTCCAGTCTCACTCCGTTCCAGATGATGCTGGGCAAGGTGGTGGGCGTGGGCCTGGTGGCGCTGCTGCAAATCGGAATCTGGGTGGGAATCGCCACCTACCTGAGCGGGCATCAGCAGCAAATCATGCACGCATTCGGCGTGTCGGCCGGTGCGGGCGCATCGGGCATTAGTCTGCCCGCCATGCGTCCAGACCTGATGGTGGTGTTCTTCATTTTCTTCTCGCTGGGATTCCTGCTCTACGCGGCGGCCTATGCAGCGGTCGGGGCCATGTGCAGCACCACGCAGGATGCGCAGCAACTCCAGCTGCCGGTCATGCTCTTCGTGCTCGCGGGTTTCCTGTCGACTTTCGCGCTCATGCGGGACCCCAACGGAACCGCCGCGCATGTGCTGACCTTCGTGCCGATGCTGACGCCCTTCGTGGTGCCGCTCCGTTTTTCAATTTCCCCGCTGGGGCCGCTGGAATTGGCGGCCTCCATCGGCGTCACGGTGCTGGGCATGCTCTTGATCGTCTGGATCGCGTCGCGGATCTACCGCGTCGGCATTCTGAGTTACGGGAAGAAAGCGACGCTGCGGGATATGGTGCGCTGGGTGCGAGCCGCCTAAGAAGCAGGGAGTAGGGAGTAGGGAGTAGAGTAGCGAATAGGGAAGAGCCTTCCCCCACTCCCTACCCCTACTCCCTACCCCCCCCTACTCCTAGAATTGAAACCCCGAGTTTACGTAAAAGCGCACCGGTTCGCCCCGAGTCCCGGCGAGGGTTGCTGACAACACTCGTTGATGCCGGGAAATCGCGGTCCAGAGTCCGCCTCCGACCGCGGTGTGCCAGCGAGTTGAGGTTTCGCCCGCCAGGTACACGCGCCCGAAGTCGGTGAGGCCGAGAATGCCCCAGTTTCCCAGGCCGAAGCGCTTGAAATTGAAGCGCAGCTCGAGGTTGCCGTAGACGGCGGCATCACCCGCAAAGCGGCGAGACGTCAGGCCGCGGAGAGAATAGCGGCCGCCGATGCTGACCGCCTCGAAAAATGGATAGGTCCCGAAGACCCGCCGCGCGCCCGCCCGCAATGCCAGGGTAGGAGACGCCGGCAGGTTGGCAGCCGTGAGATAGGTCGTGCCCACCGCGCCGACGGAGCCGAACGCGCTGGCAACATCCAGCATACTGGGGAAGAGGCGGCCGGTCAGCTCGACGCTGACGCCTCTGGTAGGCGCCGATTCCTGATCGCGCGAATCGTAGCCAATGCCGGCTACGACTCCGGCTTCCGTAAACGAGCCGGCTCCGTAGGGCTGCTCGAGCGTAAGCAGGGTCGGCCGGTCTGCCTCGGTCTCCGACCAGCGGAGCACCGCTCCGAGCCGGAGGTGCGCGCTGCCGCCGATGCCAATCTGGGCCATGGGCTCCAGGTCGTAGCGGCGCTGCACCACATTGTTGAAGCCGCCGGTTGTCGAGCGAGCCCGCTCGTTTCCCACCCCGTAATAGCGGATCACATCCGCATTCAAGAGCTCGGCCCGAATCGAGATCCGGTGTTGGGGCCGCTCGAAGCGGAAATCGCTATTGAAATCGGCGTTGAGCTCGCCGGCTTTGGTGGTGGTCGCAAGGCGCACAGCAGTGCGGGACTGATACGGTGATTTGCGGAAGCCGTAGCGAAAGAAGACGGGTCCCCCGCCGAGGTTTATTCCAAGCTGGGGGCGGACCGCGAACCAGGGCGCGACACTCAGTCGATGTCCCCAATCCCGCCGCATGCCCCACTTATTGGGGGGAGGAGGTGGTGCGAACGAGTGAGTGATGTGAGCTGCGCTTCCCAGTACCTGCGCACTGCCGGAGTCATCGTACACCCGGACCGTGCCGCCCCCGGTCGAATCCACCACGACATCCGGGCCGTTGAGGGTGATGACCCGGAGCGGAATGCCGTTTGGATTGCCGTGCACCCGCACGGTATCGGCGCCGCCCCACAGGTCGAGGCGAAGCTCGGCGGTCTCCGCCGGAACGAACCTGCGCTGGAAGAGCGTCGCTCGAGCGGTGTCGAACAGCTGGACCAGCACGGAGCCATCTTCGTTGCGGGTTACTTCCGCAACTTCCGGCTCGTCCGTCCCGTGGACGACCACCACTTGCGCCAGGTCCCGGTAGAATTTCGCCGCGATTTGCGGCAGGGAGTCCCGGCGATTCCTGAGGCCGTTCGCCAGCTCCTCGAGCACGGGAGCGGGGAATTCCGGCGGCAAGGCGGCGACGGCTTGCGCGATCACGCTGTCATTCAAACGAGCGCGCAACTCCATCGCCACCTGACTCCAGGCGTCTCGATCGAGTCCGGTCAGCAGCAGCCGATCGGCGACCTCAGCCGTAAGCGTCAGTCCTTTGAGGCGGCCATAGCGCGGACTGAACTCGGTCCAGATCGGGTAGAAGAACCGGGCTGCGCGCCAGACCAAGTGGTCGAACCGAGAGAACGCCCAGTCGCGATCTCGCGGCACCCCTGTCCACCAATGCACGCCGCCCCGGTCGAAACGGAGCCAGACCCACTGCGCGGCATGGCGGTCCCAGTCCCCGATGAGCAGATCGAGCAGGCGCATCGTAAGGTAGGCGGGTTGATCGACCCGGTCCGCCGAGCTTCGTCGGAGCTTCGGCAGGAGCGAATCGGTCGAGCTCAGCTCGAGAGCGGAGGGAACCTCCGGAAGGCTTGCTTCCTCCCTGGTAAAACGCCGCTCGAAGATCCCCAGCATGCCCTTGAATTCATCGCGCCACTTTCCCAGGCGGGGATCGTCGGGGAGCACAGCCAGCCATCTCTCGGTCGGGATGATGCCTGCGGCGCGCTCGAGCTGGCCGGCGGCGAGCGCCCCTATCGGCATCATCGCGCTGATCTGCTCATTGGCCATCCACTGATTGATGGGAAGGCGCATGAGTCCGTGGAAAGCCTGGGCCGGGTCCTTGTCGATCGAGCGGAAACTGTAAATGCGGCCATCACGCGTAGAGAACCGGAGTACCTGGGTTTGCGAAGAGCCACCCTTCTCGAAGGCCGTGAGCCCTCCCCGCAAGGAATCAAGGTCGGCGACGGGAACGCTGAACGGAGTCGTCCAGAGCTGACGCCACCCCTCGCCGAAGAGGAGGCGACGGAGCGAGCCACCGCCATGCTGGGGTCCCGCTTGGACCACGACCGTGTCGTTGCGGGATGCGGGCGAGGGCGCAATCTGGAGTGCAGCGAAAAGGGCGAGGCCGAGGTTCATGCGGCTCCAGAGTTCTGAAAGTCCCGTCACCGATATCCTCTAAGTGACGGTTAATCCGGCACTGAGGGGCACTCCTGGCGCGAGTTAGCGGTCTATTACAAGGACACAGTCTTGGATGTGCGGTACCGAGCCGATTCTGTTTGCACCATCTGTGCAATCTGTGCAATCTGTGGATCCTTGG